>JBDTCA010000443.1:0-5673 GCA_039923815.1 Caldimonas sp.
TCGGCCACGAGCAGGCGCTGCAGCCGCTGCGCGATCGTGTCGGCACACTGAAGCTAGAAGAGCAGGCCGCCCAGCTCGGCGGCGCCCAGTATCTCGAGCAACTCGAGGCGGCGACCGCCGACCGCGAGGCGATCTCGCGCCAGGTGGAAGAGGGCGGCGTCAAGCTGGCCGGGCTGCAGGGCCGGATCGATGCACTGCAAAAGCAGGTCGAGGCGCTTGGCGCCGTCAACCTCGCCGCGCTCGACGAGCTCACGACCTCGCGCGAGCGCAAGGGCTTTCTCGACGCCCAGAACGCCGACCTCGCCGAGGCGATCGCGACCCTCGAAGACGCGATCCGCAAGATCGATCTCGAGACGCGCGACCTGCTCGGAACGACCTTCGACAAGGTCAACGAGCACTTCGGCCGGATGTTCCCGACGCTCTTCGGCGGCGGCACCGCGCGCCTGGTGATGACCGGCGACGAGATCCTCGACGCCGGCGTGCAGGTGATGGCGCAGCCGCCGGGCAAGAAGAACGCCTCGATCCACCTGCTCTCGGGAGGCGAGAAGGCGCTGACCGCCATCGCCCTCGTGTTCGCGATCTTCCAGCTCAACCCGGCGCCGTTCTGCCTGCTCGACGAGGTCGATGCGCCGCTCGACGACGCCAACACCGAGCGCTATGCCCGTCTCGTGACCGAGATGAGCAAGAGCACCCAGTTCCTCTTCATCAGCCACAACCGCATCGCCATGGAGATGGCCGAGCAGCTGATCGGCGTGACGATGCAGGAGCAGGGCGTGTCGCGCGTCGTCACCGTCGACATGCCGGGTGCGATGCGTCTGGCCGAGGCCGCCTGATGGCGCCGACGGAGTCCGGATGAGCACGCTGATGATCGCGCTGTCGTCGCTCGGCGGCGTCGTGCTGGCCGGTGTCGTCGCGCACGGCGCCTGGCAGGCGCGCAAGGCGGGGCCGAAGCGAGCCACCGTGGCGGAGCGCGAGGAGCCCAGCGCCTCGTCGCCGCGCTCGGAAGGCGACGCGGCGCGGCTCGCCGACGCGAGTGACCCTGACCTCATGGCCAACGGTGCCGATGGTCTCGCCGAGGCTGTCGATGGATCGGCCCTCGCGCCGCCCCGGCGCCTCTCGAAGCGCCTGCCGCTGCAGCTCGACGCGCTGATCGACGCCTTCGTGCCGATCGTGCTCGACGGTCCGGTGTCCGGCGACAGCCTGCTCGCGCACCTGCCCGGCAAGCGTCACGTCGGCAGCAAGATGATCCTGATCGAGGGCCTGAATGCGGCCACCTCGTGCTGGGAAGCGCCGGCGGCGTCGCAGCGCTACGGCGAGCTCCAGGCTGGCGTCCAGCTCGCGAGCCGCACCGGCCCGCTCAACGAGATCGAGTATTCGGAATTCGTGCAGCGCATGCAGGCGCTGGCCGAGGCGGTGGGCGGCGGCATCGACCCGCCCGACATGCTGGAGGTGATGGCGCGCGCCCGCGAGCTCGACGCCTTCGCCAGCCAGCACGACGCCCAGCTCGCGGTGCATCTGCACGCGCGTGGCGCCGCCTGGAGCGTCGGCTATGTCCAGCAGCACGCACGTCGGCACGGCTTCGTTCCTGGGGTGGTGCCCGGTCGGCTGGTCTACCCGGCCGCAGAAGAAGGCGCGCCGCCGGTCCTGACCCTGACCTTCGACTCGCAAGCCGCGCTCGCCGACGAGCCCGACAGCGCCGCCGTGCGCGACGTCACGCTCGCTTTCGACGTGCCTCAGACGGAGCCCTCGGCGCAGCCGTTCGAGGCCTGGCAGGCAGCCTGCCAGGCTCTTGCCGTGGGCATGGACGCGGCCATCGTCGACGACAACGAGCGGCCTTTGAGCAGCGAAGGCTTTGCCGCCATCGGTCTCGAGCTGGCGGCGCTCTACGCGGCGCTGCAGGCGCACGACCTGGCAGCCGGCTCGCCGGCAGCCCGTCGTCTCTTCAGCTGAGAAGGGCGATGGCGAGCCGGCACGCGTTCCTCGCATCGGAGCTGCCGCTGATCCAGGCGCCGATGGCCGGTGCGCAGCGCGCCGCGCTGGCGATCGCGGTCTGCAACGCGGGCGGCATCGGCTCGCTGCCGTGTGCATTGCTGAGCACCGAGGCGACCCGATCCGAGCTCACGGCCTTGCGCGCCGGCACCGACCGGCCGTTCAACGTCAACTTCTTCTGCCACCCCCAGCCGCAGGTCGACGCCGAGCGCGACGCACGCTGGCGCCAGGCGCTGGCGCCGTACTTTCGCGAATTCGGCATCGACCCCGACGGTGTCGCCGCCGGCGCGGGAAGACTGCCGTTCGCTGCCGCTGCCGCTGACCTGCTCGACGAGTTCCGGCCGGCCATCGTCAGTTTCCACTTCGGCCTGCCAGGCGAAGCGTTGCTGGCGCGCGCCCGGCGCTGCGGCGCCCGCATCATCGCCAGCGCCACGACGGTGGCCGAGGCGTTGTGGCTCGAGCGTCATGGCGTCGACGCGGTCATCGCCCAGGGACTGGAGGCCGGCGGCCACCGCGGCCACTTCCTGTCGCACGATCTGACCCTGCAATCGGGCACCTTCGCGCTGCTGCCGCAGGTGGTCGCAGCGGTGCGGGTGCCGGTGATCGCCGCGGGCGGCATCGCCGATGCCGCGGGAGTCGCTGCAGCGCTCGGTCTCGGCGCCTCGGCGGTGCAGATCGGCACCGCCTACCTGCGCTGCCCCGAGGCGACCGTCAGCGCCTTGCATCGCGCCGCGCTCGCCAGCGAGGCGTCCCGGCACACCGTGCTGACGAACCTCTTCAGCGGGCGGCCGGCGCGCGGCATGGTCAATCGCGTGATCGACGAGCTGGGCGCCATCAGCACGGCGCCACCCGAATTTCCCCTCGCGGCGGCGGCGCTGGCGCCGCTCCGCGCCGCCGCCGAGGCGGCCGGTCGAAGCGACTTCACGCCACTCTGGTGCGGGCAGAACGCTAGTGGCTGCCGCGACGTGCCGGCTGCCGAGCTGACCCGTGGCTTCTTCGCCTGAAGGCCGCGCCGCGGCGCCGGCAGCGCGCGCGGCGATGCTGCGCGAACAGCTCGTGCGCCACGCCCACGCCTACTACGTGCTCGACACGCCGTCGATCCCCGACGCCGATTACGACACCCTGTACCAGGAGTTGCAGGCGCTCGAGGCCGCCCATCCCGAGCTCGCCAGCGACGATTCGCCGACACGGCGCGTCATCGGTGCCGTGCTCGACGGGCTGACGGCCGTCCGACACGTGGTGCCGATGCTGTCCATCGACACCGAGACCGACACCCGCGCCGCCGGCGCCGAGAAGTTCGATGCCCGCATCCGCCGCCTGCTCGGCCTGACGGACGGCGATGCGCCGGTCGCCTACGCCGCCGAGATGAAGTTCGACGGCCTGGCCATCAACCTGCGCTACGAGCACGGCAGGCTCGTGCAGGCGGCGACGCGCGGCGACGGTGAGACCGGCGAAGACGTGACCCACACCGTCGCCACCATCGCCGACGTGCCGAAGCGCCTCAAGGGCGTGACGGCCGAGGTGCTCGAGATCCGCGGCGAGGTCTTCATGCGGCGCGACGATTTCGATGCCCTGAACGCGCGCCAGCGAAAGCTCATCGATGCCGGTGCCAAGGGCGAGAAGACCTTCGTCAACCCGCGCAACGCCGCCGCCGGCGCCGTGCGACAGCAAGGCGCCAGCGACGCGACCCGCAAGCCGCTGAGCTTCTTCGCCTACGGCCTCGGCGAGGTGAACGGCTGGGACGTGCCGCCGACGCAGACCGGCCTGCTCGCCGCGCTGGCGAAGATCGGCCTGCCGGCCGGGCCGAACCACGAGCGCGTCGAGGGCGCTGCCGGCCTCGTCGCCTTCCACGCCCGCATCGCCGCCGCCCGCGATGCCTTGCCTTACGAGATCGACGGCGTCGTCTACAAGGTCGACTCGCGCGCGCTGCAGGAAAGGCTCGGCTTCAAGTCGCGCGAGCCGCGCTGGGCGGTGGCGCAGAAGTATCCGGCGCAGGAGAAGACGACGCGGCTGAACGACATCGACATCCAGGTCGGCCGCACCGGCAAGCTGACACCGGTGGCCAAGCTGGAGCCGGTGTTCGTGGGTGGCACGACGGTGGCGAACGCGACGCTGCACAACGTGTTCGAGTTGCGCAGGAAGGGCGTGCGCATCGGCGACACGGTGATCGTGCGCCGCGCCGGCGACGTGATTCCCGAGGTCGTGGGCCGCGTGCCGGTGCCGCGACCGGTGTACGTGCCGAACTTCCGCATGCCGCACCGATGCCCGGTGTGCAGCAGCGCGGTGGCGCGCGAGAAGGGCGGCGTCGACCATCGCTGCAGCGGCGGCCTGTTCTGCGCGGCGCAACGCAAGCACGCCATCCTCCACTTCGCCGGCCGCCGCGCGCTCGACATCGAGGGCCTCGGCGAGAAGATCGTCGACCAGCTCGTCGACGCCGGCATCGTCGAGACGCTGCCCGACATCTATGACTTGACCCGGGACAAGCTCGAGGCGCTGGAGCGGATGGGCGACAAGAGCGCCGCCAACCTGCGCGCGAACATCGACGCCAGCAGGACGACGACGCTGCCACGCTTCCTTTACGGCCTCGGCATCCGCCACGTCGGCGAGTCGACGGCGAAGGATCTGGCCAGGCACTTCGGCAACCTCGAGCGGCTGGGCCATGCCAGCGTCGAGCAGCTGCTGGAGGTGGCCGATGTGGGCGGCGTGGTCGCGGAGAGCGTGCACACGTTCTTCGCGCAGCCGCATAACCGCGACGTGATCGCGCGGCTGCGCGAGGCGATGACCTGGCCCGAACACGCCGGCGCGGCCGAAGCCCTACCGCTGGCGCTGACCGGCAAGACCTTCGTCATCACCGGCACGCTGCCGACGCTGGCGCGCGAAGACGCCAAGCAGATGATCGAGTCGCTCGGCGGCAAGGTCGCAGGCTCGGTGTCGAAGAAGACCGACTACGTCGTCGCCGGGGCCGAGGCCGGCTCCAAGCTGGCGAAGGCGGAGGCGCTCGGGGTCGAAGTGATCGACGAGACCCGGTTGCTCGCCTTGCTCGATGGAGCCCAGGCCGATGGCTGACGTGCCGGCATGGCTGGCCGCGGCACGCCTGCAGGCCGACCAGCCGCCGCGTTCGTCGCGAGAACCGTTGCATGTCGACGGCGCCGTCGTCGGCAGCGTCGAGCCGGCGCTTGCGCAGCGTTGGGTCGAGGCCCGGTTGCCGGTTCGTCGGGCCGGTGCGGGCTGGCACGTCGACGCATCCGCGCCCGCCGGCAGCGGCGAGACGGGCGCCGACGCCGCCTTCGCCGCCATCGCGCGATGGCTGCACGATGCCGGCCTCGCCGGCCGCTGGCGCGACGAGAGGCTCGCCGTCACCGATGCGGGCGGCCGCATGCTCGGCACCGTCGAGCGCAGCGCCGTCCGCGCTTTCGGCATCACCACGTTCGCCGTGCACCTGATCGCCTGTGACGGCGACGGTCGCGCCTGGGTCCAGAAGCGCGCTCTCGACAAGGCGACCGACCCAGGCCTCTGGGACACCACGATGGGCGGCCAGGTCGCGGCCGGTGAAAGCACCCAGACCGCGCTCGTCCGCGAGACGATGGAGGAGGCCGGGCTCGACGTCGGCGCGCTGCTCGCCCTGCAGCCGGCGCCGCGCATCACCTTTCGCCGGCCGGTCGAGGAAGGCTGGCTGGTCGAGCA
>JBDTCA010000444.1:0-5523 GCA_039923815.1 Caldimonas sp.
CCCAGCACCGCCGCCGAAATGCCGGGCACCGAGCCCTCGAAGATTTCCCGGTCGCCAACGTTGTAGCGATTGCGCATCTCGCGAGCGTTCTTCTGGTCGTCGGCCGTGACGCGACGCGGGGTCCGCAGCTGCGTTGGCGCGCCTCCGCGCACGCCGGGCACCTCCGCGGAAACCACGAAGCGGTAGCCGCCGCGGATGCCGACGTCGGTCACCGCGCTGATCGATTCGTAGTCGCCAACCGGCTCGACGACGGAGCGCACGCTGGTCAGGCCGACCACGAGCGGGATTCGGGGCGTTCCGGCCGCGGCTGGCACTGGGGCTGGCGCCGACGCTGCAGGTGCCGCGATCGCGAGCGCAGCCGACAGCGCTGCGCAGCCTCCGAGCCTGGCGCCGAGATGTCGAAAAGAGAATCGGGTCAAGACGGCTCCTGTCGGTCCGGATTCGGCGTCGCGAAGGCGATGCGCTGTACTCCGCTTTACGAGAACCGTCGCTCGAAGCGGTCATCGATATCTCGCGAATGACGCACGGGGGCCAGTTCGTGCGCTGCTACGACCTCGGCATCGGCGCGCTGCTGCTCGCGCCCGAGGAGGCCGACCGCATCGGTCTGCGCCACCTCGACGGCCGCCGGCCGCATCGTCGCGATAGCCGACCGCGCCGCGAGAGTCCGCGACCCTTCGCGCCAGCCGGTATGCGGGGGCGTTTCGTCGGTTCTCGACTCAACCTACGGTTGGCTTCCTGCCGCCTGCTGGTTGAACGACAGTGCCACAAAGTCCACGAACGCCCTGACGCGCGCAGCCCGCTGGTGCTGCTGCGGATAGACGGCGTGAATATCCGCGTCCGGTGTGTCGTACTGCGGCAGGACCTGGACGAGCCGGCCGTTCTTCAGGAATCGATCGATGTCCCATTCGGCGCGCATCAGGATGCCGTGGCCGTCGAGAGCCCAATTGACGGCAATTTCGCCGTCATTGGTGGTCAGGTTGCCCCGAGTCTTCACGGCCGTCGTGGTCGCATTCTTGCCGCGACCGGTGGAGAGGCGCCACACGCCATACGCCTCTTCGCCTTGCCGGATGCCGATGCAGTTGTGGCGGGTCAGGTCATGAGGAACCTTCGGAACCCCTTGCCTTGCGAGGTACGCCGGCGACGCGCACAACAGGCGGCGATTCGGCGCGATGTGCCTGGCGACGACACGCGCATCGGGCGGCGCGCCGAAGCGGATGCAGACATCGCAGGAATCGTCCGTCAGAGAAGGCGGATTGACCGACAGCTGCAGTTGAACTTCGACCTGCGGATACTGGCGGATGAAACGCGAGATCAGCGGCGCGACATGGCTGCGCCCGAATCCCAAGGTCGCGTTCACGCGCAACAAACCCGTCGGAGTCACCTTGGCCACGCCCAGAAGCTCTTCCATGCCGTCGATCTCGACCAGGATGCGACGAGCATTCTCGAGGTACAGCTCGCCCTCTGGTGTCAAGCTCATGCGCCGCGTGGTCCGGTTCACCAGGGACACGCCGAGGCGCGTTTCCATCAGCGCAAGGCGCTTGCTCACCGCGGGCGTCGTGATGCCCAGCTCGCGAGCCGCCGCACTCAGGCTGCCGGCGCTCGCAAGCACCGAAAAGAATCCGAGGTCGGCCGGGTGAATGCCGGAAGACATGAGGCGATTGTTGAGATTCAGTTAACGATGGATTCACTCCGAGGGTGACCGGATGGATGTCGACTTCCTACAGTCCCCTCGTCCTACCTACTGACAGACCCATCCATGAAGAGCTATCGCATCGCAACCATCCCCGGTGATGGCATCGGCAAGGAAGTCGTGCCTGCCGGACAGCAGGTACTGGAATCCCTTGCCGCGTCGAGCAGCAGGTTTCGCTTCGAATTCGAGAACTTCAGCTGGGGCGGCGACCACTTTCGCAAGCACGGCCTGATGATGCCGGAGGATGGACTGGACGCCATCCGCGACAAGGACGCCATCCTGTTCGGCTCGGCGGGCGACCCGCACATCCCCGATCACATCACCTTGTGGGGCCTGCGCCTGAAGATCTGCCAGGGCTTCGATCAATACGCCAACGTGCGGCCCACGCGCATCCTGCCCGGCATCGACGGACCGCTGAAGCGTTGCGGCCCCGACGACCTGAACTGGATCATCGTGCGCGAGAACTCCGAAGGCGAGTACGCCGGTGTCGGCGGCCGCGTCCACCAGGGTCACCCGATCGAGGCCGCCACCGACGTGTCGATGATGACCCGGGCCGGGGTCGAGCGCATCATGCGATTCGCCTTCAGGCTGGCCCAGTCGCGCCCCCGCAAACTCCTGACCGTCATCACCAAGAGCAACGCGCAGCGCCACGCGATGGTGATGTGGGACGAGATTGCGTTGCAGATCTCGAAGGAGTTCCCGGACGTCACGTGGGACAAGGAACTGGTCGACGCCTCGACGGCGCGGATGATCAATCGGCCGGCGTCGCTCGACACTGTCGTCGCGACCAACCTGCACGCCGACATCCTGAGCGACCTTGCGGCCGCGCTCGCCGGCAGCCTGGGCATCGCGCCGACCGGCAACATCGACCCGGAGCGCCGCTATCCGTCGATGTTCGAACCCATCCACGGCTCGGCCTTCGACATCATGGGCAAGGGCCTGGCCAATCCGATCGGCACCTTCTGGTCGGTCGTCATGATGCTCGAGCATCTGGGCGAGCCCGACGCCGCCAAGCGCGTGATGACTGCCATCGAGCAGGTCACCGCGGACCCGGCTCTGCATACGCGTGACCTCGGCGGCAATGCGACGACGGCGCAGGTGACGGAAGCGGTCTGTGCCCACCTCGCTGCCAACGTCCGTCGCAAGGCGGCTTGAATCCGGGGGTGTCACCATACGGTGCACCCAGGGCACCGGCGGCTGCTCGAGCCGCGAGAAAGCCTGTTCATCCCAACCCGCAATGGAGACAACCATGCGCACTGCAAAACTTCGTCAACTGTTCACCGCGGCTGCTTTCGGCTCGACCCTGGCCGCCGGTCTCGGCCTGGCTGGGCCCGCGCAAGCCCAGACTTATCCCAGCAAGGCCATCAACTACATCCTGCCCTTCAACGCCGGCGGCGAGTCCGATATCTCGGCCCGCTACCAGCAGGCCGTGTTCAAGAAGGTGGCCGGCGTGGACACCGTCATCCAGTACATGGCCGGCGCAGGCGGAGCACAAGCGTGGTCGCAGCTCAACTCGATGCCCGGTGACGGCTACACCATCATGGGCATCAACCTGCCGCATACGGTGCTGCAGCCGATGCAGAAGGACGTTGGCTACAAGACCGACGACCTGACTCCGGTCAACTACTTCCACTACACGCCCGACGCGATCTTCGTCAGCAGCGACAGCCAGTTCAAGACGCTCAAGGACCTGGTCGAGTTTGCAAAGAAGTCGCCCGGCATGGTGACGTTCAGCGGTTCTGGGTCCAACTCGTCGAACCAGCTGGCGCAGGTTCGCTTCGATGAACTTGCCGGCATCAAGACGACTTACATACCGTTCAGCGGCACGGGCCCCGCCGTGACCGCCATCCTGGGCAAGCAGACTGTCGCCGGCTTCAACTACGCGCCGTCCGGCATCGCTCACGCTGGCAAGATGCGCATGCTCGCCGTGGCCTCCGAAAAGAGAATGCCGGCCTTCCCGGATGTCCCCACCTTCCGCGAACTCGGCTTCGATCTGGTCGGCGGTGCCTACCGTGGCCTGTCCGTTCCGAAGTCGACACCCGAGGACATTCGCCAGAAGGTGTCGGACATCATCAGCCGCATCAACGCCGATCCGGCCTTCAGGAAGAAGATGGAAGACGGCGGCTTCGTCCTGACGGACGTCGGCTACAAGGAAATGCCGGCCTTCATGGCTGCGAAGAAAAAGGAATACGCGGCGCTGGCCGACAAGCTCGATCTCAAGAAGCAGTAGGCGGAAGGTCTCCCCTGCCATGGAACTCCTCGGCTACTTCATCGATGCCCTGACGCCACTGAACATGGTGCTCGCGGTCGCCGGCGTGGTGCTGGGGACGATCATCGGGGCGTTGCCCGGCCTGTCGGCGACCATGGCGGTGGCGATCCTCGTGCCGTTCACCTTCACGATGTCGCCGGCCTCGGGGCTGATCGCCCTCGGGGCGATCTACACCGGGGCCATCTACGGCGGGTCGTTCTCGGCCATCCTCGTCAATACGCCGGGCACGCCCTCATCGATCGCGACCACGTTCGACGGCTATCCCATGGCCAAGCGGGGCGACGGTGGCCTGGCGGTCACGCTGGCCACCATCGCGTCGGTGGTGGGCGGCCTCGTCGGCGCCATCTCGCTGTTGTTGCTGGCCCCGGCGCTGGCCAACATCGCCCTCCTGTTCGGGCCCTCCGAATACTTCTGGCTGGCGATCTTCGGCCTCACCCTGATCTCCGCGCTTTCCGTGGGCAACACCGTCAAGGGTCTGATCGGTGGCTGCCTCGGGCTCCTGCTGTCCACCGTGGGGGTGGCCGTTGTCGGCGGCGACGTGCGCTACACGCTCGACACCCAGATCCTGCTGGGTGGCATCGACATCACGTCGGCCTTGATCGGCCTGTACTGCATTCCCGTCGTCATCGACCTCGTGGCCAGCAGGGCGCCGCACCTGTCGGTTGTCGAGGACACACGGGGCTACCGGTTGCGCGAAGCACTGCGCATCAGCTGGGCGAGCAAATTCAACTTGGCCAGGAGTTCGGTGATCGGCACCGCGGTCGGCATTCTCCCGGGCGCGGGTGGATCGATCGCGGGCTTGATCGCCTATTCCGAGGCGCGCCGGTCGTCCAGGCATCCGGAACGTTTCGGCACCGGCGAGCCCGACGGGGTCATCGCCACCGAATCGTCGAACAACGCAACCGTCGGCGGCGGCTTCATCCCGACACTGGTGCTCGGCATCCCCGGCACGCCGCCCGACGCCATCATCCTGGGAGCACTCCTCGTACAAGGCATCAAGATCGGGCCGAGCCTGTTCAACGAGCAGAGCGGAATCGTCTACACCTTCATGTTCGGGTTGCTCATCGCCACGGTCCTGATGCTGCCGATCGGCCTCCTGCTGGGGCGCTATGCCTACAAGTCGATCGTCAGGATTCCGAAATCCCTGCTCGTGCCCACGGTGGCGTTCCTGACGATCCTCGGCAGCTTCGCCATTCACAGCAATGTGCAGGACATGCAGATGATGGTCGTGCTGGGTGTGATCGCCTGGGTGCTGCAGCGGTTCGGATTCGCACCTTCACCCATCGTGCTCGGGCTGGTCCTGGGCTCGATCGCCGAGCAGGGCTTCGTTCAGAGCTACCTGATCGGCAATGCAACGAATTCCGTCCTCGGAATGTTCTTCGGTCGGCCCATCAGCCTTGCCATCGTGGCGTTTGCGGCACTGACGCTGTTCTATCCGCTGATTGCCGGCAAGCTTCGTCGTCGCGTCAAGCCTGGGTGGGTGGAAGCGACCGACACCGTGGTGAAGGTGGACACGTCCGTTGGGGCGAAGCATCGGGATGTTCCCGCCGTGCTGTTCAGCCTG
>JBDTCA010000445.1:0-2590 GCA_039923815.1 Caldimonas sp.
GGTGCGGTACTGGGCCGGCTTTCTGGCTGGCTACCTGGGGCTGGCCGCGGTGGTAGGGCTGCTGTGGTGGCAGCAGCCGGGCTTGACACTGGTGCTATTTTTCGGCCTCACGGCCTGGCACTGGGGCTCGGGCGATGCGCCCCGGCAGGGCGTGAAACGGAACCAGTGGCTGGCCCACAGCCTACTGCGCGGCAGCCTGCTGTTTGCCGTGCCGCTGTGGCACTGGCCCACCGAAACCCAGGCCATTGTGAACGGATTGCTGGCCCTGACGGGTGCCGCCCCGGCGAAGCTTGCCTTATTGGGGCCAGCCGCCGCCTGGCTGGCGCTGGCTATTGCGCTGGGGCACGGGGCGCTTTGGATAAGCTACGTGCGGCAGGGGCAGCGCGACCTGGCCCGCACCGACGCGTTGGAGGTGTTGCTGCTGGTGGTGCTGCTGCTGGTGCTTCCGCCGGTACTGGCCGCGGGCGTGTACTTCGTATTCTGGCACAGCTTGCAGCACGTGCTGCGCATGAACCAGTTGATGGACCACAACGGGCGCGCCCCCCGGCGCAGCCTGGGACAAGAGCTAGTTTTCTTTCTGCGGCGCTCGGCCCCGCTGCTGCTGGTGAGTGTAGCCGCGCTGGCGGTGCTCTTCGGCCTGGCCTGGGCACGGGCCGCCAATGGCACCGTACTGGTGAGCCTGGCGCTGCTGGCCGCCTCCATCGTGACGCTGCCGCACGCCTTGCTCGTCACGCTGGGCATGGATGCCACACGGTGGCGGCGCAGTTCCTAGTCGCCGGGGCAGGGCCCAGCAATCAGCCTCAATAGCCGTTTTGCGCCTGACGACTGCCGTTGGAAGGCGGGCTGCTAGCCAGCGCCTGTTGGGGTTATCCTCGTCGCGAAATCCATCACCTAGCCAACCGCTGAATATTCACGCCAGCCCGGCGCTTAAAGGGTGGCAAACTCCCTCGCCCGATGAAGCTCCTGGACCTTGTACAGCAAGCCTACCACCCGTTGCACCAATTCTGGGAGAGCCGCCGCACCAATTACTTCCTTAGCGGGGTATTGGTCGGCGTTTTCATGGTGTGCATGGCGGTGGCGCTGGTCAATTATTTCGGCTGGCTGCCGCCGGGCAGCTTGTTGGGGCGGGTGCATTTTTTGCAAGCAGTAGAAATTTCGTTTACGCTGCTGCTGTTTTTCGAAATGGTAAGCCTGGTGTTTGTCATTCCGCAGTCCATTGCCAACTCCATCGGCAAGCAGATTGAGATTCTGAGCCTGGTGCTGCTACGCTCGTCGTTCAAGGAATTCTCGCACTACCGTTTTCAGGTGCCGCTGCAAAGCCAACTCGAATCGGTCTACAAGATGGTATCGGACGGACTGGGCGCGCTGCTGGTGTTTCTACTGCTCTCCATTTACTACGGTGTGCAGCGCCACCGGGCCATCACCGAGGAAGGCGACCGCCAGGAATTCGTAGTCCTGAAGCAATTTGTGGCGCTGCTGGTGCTGGGTGCCCTGCTCGTGCTCTCGGGCCACGACCTGCTGCTCATGCTACGCAGCGGCGTCTGGGTGCATTCGGTCGACCGGTTCTACCTGATGCTCATTTTTGCCGACCTGCTACTGATGCTCGTCGCGTTTCGCTACACGCTGCACTACCCCGATATTTTTCGCTACTCGGCCTTTGTGCTGGTCACGGTTTTTATCCGGTTTTCGCTGCTGGCCCCGGTGTACTACAATGCCTTATTGGGCTTATTTTCGGTGATATTCGCCATTGCGGTAGTGTATTTCCACACCCTGTTTACCGATGGCCGACTGGCGTATCTCGCGCAGCACCAGCCGCCCACGAAGTAGTGGCTTGAACGCCTTTGGGGGCTCGAATGGCCACTTACCGCCGTTGTCCTGAAACCGCTAAAACCCGTAGCCCACCCGCAGGCCCGTGCCCAGGCGCTGGCCGCTTTGCAGGGCGGTGTAGAAGTCCACCCGCAGCACTTTCACGATGTGCTCGATGCCCGCGCCCAGCTCCACGTAGTGGCCGGCCTGGGCGGTGTGCAGGTAGTTGAGCGAAGCCACTTCCTGCCATTTCAGCTTGCGGAAGAGCGGTATTTTATTGAAAATGAAGCCGTTGAAGTGGTGGTCGTAGTGGGCTTCGAGGTAAGTGTTGTTGGTGCTGAAACGGTAGTAGTCCAGCAGCTGGAAGTTGCTGAAGTTACCGGTGAGAATCGTCTGGTTACCGGCGAAGTGGCGGTAGTCGACGAACGTCATCCACTCCTGCCGGCCCACGAAGCCGCCCACGTTCACCCGGAAAGCGCTGACCCCCAGCAGCCCCAACGACAGGCTGTGGCGCACACCAGCCTGCAGCAGCAGGTAGCGCACCTCCGAGCCCAGCACATTGGGCACGGCCAGCCGGCCCTGCACGTTGAAGGTGGGCCACTTCGAGCCGAGGTTGAACTTGCCATCGGGCCGATTGATGTAGCGCTGCCCGGGCTTGAAATCGGCTGACAAACCCACCGTGAGAATCCGGCTGCGGCCGAAGCTGGTATTGGGCAGCTCCTCGCTCACGGGCAAGTTGGGCGTAAACAACCGCTCGGGCGAGTTGCGGATGAGCCGGTCGGTG
>JBDTCA010000446.1:0-4183 GCA_039923815.1 Caldimonas sp.
AGGATGCCGCCGGCGGTGAGCGACCGCGCCCCGTAGCCGAGGCGCTTGCCGCCCTCGAGCGTCTTCCTGATCTCGGGGTGGGTCTTCCAGCGCTGGAATTCCTCGAACGGGCTGAGATACGGGTTGGCGTAGTCGAGGCCGACGACGAAGCCGAGCTCGACCTGGCCGTTGTCGAGGTGGTAGAGGAACGAGCCGCCATACGTGGCGGTGTCGAGCGGCCAGCCGGCCGTGTGCACGACCAGGCCGGGCACCGCCTTGGCTGGCTCGACTTCCCAGAGCTCCTTGAGGCCGATGGCATAGCTCTGCGGGTCCTTGCCTTCGTCGAGCTTGAAACGCGCGATGAGCTGGCGTCCGAGGCTGCCGCGCGAGCCTTCCGCGAAGATCGTGTACTTGGCGTGCAGCTCCATGCCGAGCTGGAAGTGGCCGGTGGGCTCGCCGTCCTTGCCAAGCCCGAGGTTGCCGGTCGCCACGCCCTTGACGGCACCGTTGTCGTCGTAGAGCACTTCGGCGGCAGGAAAGCCCGGGAAGATCTCGACGCCGAGCGCCTCGGCCTGTTGCGCCAGCCATCGCACGAGGTTGCCGAGGCTGATGACGTAGTTGCCGTCGTTTCGAAAGCAGTCGGGCAGCAGCGCATGTGGCGTGGCCGTGACACCGGCTTCCGTCATGAACAGGAAGCGGTCGGCAGTGACCGGCTGGTTGAGCGGCGCGCCCAGCGCTTTCCAGTCGGGGATCAGCTCGCCGAGTGCGCGCGGGTCCATGAGCGCCCCGGAAAGGATGTGGGCGCCGGGCTCCGACCCCTTCTCGAGCACGACGACGGAGATCTCCTTCGACTGTTCGTTGGCGAGCTGCTTGAGACGGATCGCGCAAGCGAGACCGGCGGGGCCCGCGCCGACGACGACCACGTCGTACTCCATCGCCTCGCGGGGCCCGAACCGGGCCAGGATCTCTGCAGGGGTCATCGTGCTCGTCTCGCCTCTCGGGTCTCACCCTAAACTCTCGTTCGATTCTACGGAGCGCAGTCAAACTGCATGAATGCATGAGCTATGACATCGATCTCTCGGGCCGCGTCGCCCTCGTCACCGGCGCCTCAAGCGGCCTCGGCGAACAGTTCGCCCGCGTCTTGGCCCGCGCGGGTGCCGCGGTGGCACTGGCCGGCCGCAGAGTCGAGCGGCTGAAGAGCCTGCGCGCCGAGATTCAGGCCGAAGGCGGCGACGCCCACGTCGTTCCGCTCGACGTCACCGATCACGACAGCATCAAGGCCGCGGTGGCCCACACCGAGACCGAGGTCGGCACCATCGACATCCTCGTCAACAACTCCGGGGTCGCTTCGACGCAACGCCTCACCGAGGTGAGCCCGGACGACTTCGACTACCTGTTCGACGTCAACACCCGGGGCGCCTTCTTCGTCGCCCAGGAGGTCGGCAAAAGGATGATCGCCCGTTCCCAGGGCGCGGCGCCCGGTACCTTCACGGGTGGGCGGATCGTCAACATCGCCTCGATGGCTGGCTTGCGCGTCATGCCCAGGATCGGCGTGTACTGCATGAGCAAGGCCGCTGTGGTGCAGATGACGAAGGCGATGGCGGTCGAGTGGGGCCGCTACGGGATCAACGTCAATGCCATCTGCCCCGGCTACATCGACACCGAGATGAATCACCACCAGTGGGAGACCGAACAAGGCAAGAAGCTGATCGCAAGCTCACCGCGCAAGCGCATCGGTCAGCCCAAGGACCTCGACGCCGTGCTGATGATGCTGTGCGCCAACGAGAGCCACTTCATCAACGGCGCCATCGTGCAAGCCGACGACGGCTTCGCGATCTGATCCGCCTGCGCTCGCGATGAGGCCGCTCTCCCTGCTCGAGACGCGCGTGCTGGGCGTGCTGATCGAGAAGGCGCACACGGTCCCCGACAGCTATCCGCTCTCGATCAACTCGCTCACGCTCGGCTGCAACCAGAAAACGGCGCGCGATCCGGTGATGGCAACCGGCGAAGGCGACGTGCAGGCCGGCGTCGACGCGCTCAAGCTCCTTTCGCTCGTGTTCGAGGCCAGCGGCTCACGCGTGACGCGTTACGAGCACAACCTCGGCCGTGCCCTGTCGCTGCCGTCGCAGTCGGTGGCGCTGCTCTGCTCACTCATGCTGCGCGGCCCGCAGACGACGAGCGAGTTGCGCGCCAACAGCGAGCGGCTGCACCGGTTCGCCGATCTGTCGGCGGTGGAGGGATTTCTCGACGAGCTGGCCAATCGCGCCACCGACAAGGGCGGACCACTGACCGTCAAGCTACCGCGCGCAGCCGGCTCGCGCGAGCCGCGCTGGGCTCACCTGTTGTGCGGCGAAGTCGATTCGAGTCGCATCGTTCCGGCTGACGACGAAGATTTCGTCGCTGCCAGCGAGCTTTCGGCCATGAAGGCGCGGCTCGGGCGGGCCGAGACGGAGCTAGAGGCGCTTCGAGAGCTCGTCGAGCGGCTCTACCGCGAACTCGACCTGCCACGCGGCTGAGGGACACGGCGTGCGCTTCGATCTGCCAGAAGACAAGAAGCTGACGCTCTCGATGACGATCCCGATCCGCTGGGGCGACATGGACGCCATGGGGCACGTCAACAACACCATCTATTTTCGTTACCTGGAGAGCGTCCGAATCGAATGGATGCACCGCGCGGTCGGCCCTTCGCCCGATGCGGCGGGCGAAGGGCCGGTGATCGTCAACACCTTCTGCAATTTCCTGAAGCAACTCAAGTACCCGGGCGACGTGCTTGCGAAGCACTACGTCGCGAACCCGGGGAGGACCAGCTTCGAGGCCTACGTCACCCTGGAGCGGATCGACGAACCCGGCGTGCTGTACGCCAGCGGCGGAGCGACAACCGTGTGGGTGAATTACCGAGAGGGTCGGTCGGTGCCATTGCCGGAGAAGATCCGCTTCCTCATGGGCTGACCGCAGAGCGAACTAGGCTTTCGACGACTTGGCCTGCCCGGTTGCGCGCCCTTGCGCTGTCGTTCCTGGAAGGCATTTGAACGTAATCGAAGTCTTCGCGGTCCTCGAACGTATCCCCACTCGAAATGCCGTGGTGACCCAACGTGCATAGGCCCATGTTCTTAGCGAGACGCAACATCGATTCGAGGGCACAGCCGAGCCTGAAGCTGTGGGTTGCAGCAGCAATGAAGTCGTGGTGGAACCGGACCGCCTCGATACGGTCCCAGATCAGTTGCGCGGCAGGCGTTTCGGCGTCGACGCCGTCCAGCATCAAGCCGACCTGGTCGTGGTCGTAACGGTCCTCGTCGATCCGCTGCAGGGCATCACGACGCCCAACCAAGCACAGGCGAGCACGCGATCCGGAACTCCGCAAGACCCGAAGCGACTTGGTGATCGCGCCACCGTCGAGACAAGGAACACCGTCAATCTGCGCCATGACGAAGGCGTCGTCGTCGAGCAGATTCGTGCTGGCGGCGAGCATGTCGGCAAGGTCGCCGCCGTTGCGCAGGGGGCTCAGCAACTCTACGGCTCCATAGCTCGAATTGGTGGACGAAGACCAGTACTGGAGCGTGGCCTGCTCGGTCATTTGCATCGAAGCTCCCGAATTGCGCGCCATGCATCGATCCGAATGGGAATCAATGCTCCATGGGGCGATCGACAGTGACTTCGACGAGTTTTCCGAGAACTTGAGCGTCAGGAGCACACGGCCAGCGGGACTTCCGCCGGGACTTGTGGATACCGAAGCACCGAGAAGATCCGAGCCCAGTCCAGAACGATGTCAGGGTGCTCCGTGCGAGAGAAGAAATCGTAGTACCAATGTCCCGCGGTGCGCAGCTTCCTCAGAAATTCGCGTGTTGCCGCCACGAAGATCCAGTGAGGAATGTTGTCGCCGAAAGAGATGGGGAACGGACCACCTTCCAACTCTTCGAAGCACATCGACCGGAAGACGTGCGCCATCGAACGACGCCCGCCGGTGACGTTGTAGTCGATGCCAGCAGCGTGGCAGATCTCGAACGCCGCCTTGATCAGCGCCGCCGTTACCACTCGGTTCGACATTCCGGCTTCGACGCCGAGCCGCGTACTCTCAAGCAATCGCTTGTCGGCGAAGACGTTCAGAGGTGGCGCCTCGCCCTGCAGCCGCAACGGGCGGCTGATGTTCGACTGCAGTCGCAGCGTACCGATCGGGCGCCCGTCCAGCTTCCTCTCCGCCAGAAGG
>JBDTCA010000447.1:0-4278 GCA_039923815.1 Caldimonas sp.
CGCCACCAAACAGCTTGCTCAACACCGTCGTGATCGCCGCCGTCAGCGTCGTCTTGCCGTGGTCAACGTGACCAATCGTGCCCACATTGACGTGCGGCTTGGTGCGCTCGAACTTGGATTTAGCCATCTCAGAACTCCGTCAAAAAACATTCACAAGGGCCCGCCACCGGCGAGCCCGCTGTCCGTCGTATTCCTGGTGCCCATGGCGCGGATCGAACGCGCGACCTCTCCCTTACCAAGGGAGTGCTCTACCACTGAGCCACATGGGCTGATAAGTGACTCGAAACTCAGTCTGCCAAGCACTCGCACATGGAGAAAAATGCTTGCCAAACTGGAGCGGGAGACGGGAATCGAACCCGTGTCATCAGCTTGGAAGGCTGGGGTTCTACCATTGAACTACTCCCGCTCGAACGACACATCAAGGCGCGTCCAACGCCCTCAAAACTTTCGATATTCGTGGTGGAGGAGGCTGGATTCGAACCAGCGTAGGCGTAAGCCAACAGATTTACAGTCTGCCCCCTTTAGCCACTCGGGCACCCCTCCGAGACGAACCCGGGACTATAGCACGCGGTGCCCTTCCGAGCCGGCTGCCCACCAGTCGACGAGATGAGAAGTGGCTTCGAAATGGCTGCCCTCGGCCATAAAGGCGCGGCTGAAGTCGTACGACGGATGCCGGGTGACGTGCGCGTTGGCATTGCTTTCAGGCGAGACCGACTCGGTCCAGAACTTCTTGGCCCTGCCACCCCAGAGCAGGAACACGGGCGGATCCATTCGATCTGAAAGATATCGGACGATCTCGCGAGTGAGTGCCTGCCAACCGCAATTCATATGACTGGCGCTGCGACCGACTTCCACGGTGAGCACGGGATTGAGCAGCAACACGCCGCGGTGCGCCCAGCCGTCGAGCCTGCAGTCGGGCGGCGGCGCAAATCCCGGCCGATCGGCGGCCAGCACCTCGAACACCCGTGCCAGCGAACGCGGCCTGCCCTTGGCCGCCGAAAAGGCCAGGCCATCGGCGTGACCGACACCGGGATACGGGTCCTGGCCGACGATCACGACCTTCACCTCGTCGGGGGCGACGAGACGGAACGCGCGAAACGGATCGGCTGGCGCGATCGCCTTGGAACCCGACACGGCAGCGACGCATTCAGCGACCCTCGCGAGCCGCTCGGCTGTCCAGCCGGGCAGCACGGCAGCCCACGCCGCCGGCAGCGACGCAAAAGCCGCTTCGAGATCGGCAGCGGTCATGCGAACAGCCGCGCCAGCGCCGGACCGGGTTCTGGCGCCCGCATGAACGCCTCGCCGACGAGGAAGGCCTGCACGTGCTCGGCGCGCATCCGGGCGACGTCGGCCGGCTCGAGGATGCCGCTCTCGGTGACGGCGATCCGGCCGGTCGGCAGCCGCGGCAGCATCCGAAGCGTCGTCTCGAGCGAGACGGTGAAGGTGCGCAGATCGCGGTTGTTGATGCCGATCAGCGGTGTCTTCAGGCGCAGGGCGCGGTCGAGCTCGAGCTCGTCGTGCACTTCGACCAGCACGCTCATGCCGAGCGAGAACGCCGTGGCCTCGAAATCGCGCAGCTCGGCGTCGTCGAGAACCGCGGCGATGAGCAGCACCGCGTCGGCGCCCATCGCCCGCGACTCGAAGAGCTGCCAGGCGTCGACCATGAAGTCCTTGCGCAGCACGGGCAGTGCACAGGCGGCGCGCGCCTCGCGAAGAAAAGTCGCCGAGCCCTGGAAGAACGGTGCGTCGGTGAGGACGCTGAGCGCCGCGGCGCCGTGCGCCGCGTAGCTCCGCGCGATCGCTGCCGGCTCGAAGTGCTCGCGCAGCACGCCCTTGCTCGGACTCGCCTTCTTGATCTCGGCGATCACGGCCGACTCGCCACGACCGATGCGCTCGCGCAGCGCGGCCGTGAAGTCGCGCTGACCCCCGAGCGCTTCGCCGTCCCGGCGCATCGACGCGAGGTCGCGCAGGCGTTGGCCGGCAGCCACCTCGTCGCGCTTGACGGCGACGATCCTGCGCAGGATGTCGCTCGCGGGAGCCTGATTCGTGGCTGCGTCGCTCATGGCGTCAGCCCGCAGCCCGCTGCGACTTCGCGAAGGCGATGAACGCGTCGAGCCGGGCCCGGGCTTGACCCGACGCGATGGCCTCGAGCGACTCGGCGACGCCGACCTCGATGCTCGGCACCACGTTGGCCGCATACAGCGCCGTTCCGGCGTTGAAGGCGACGATGTCGCGCGCCGGACCGGGCTGGTCGGCCAGCACCGCCTCGAGCATCGCCATCGACTGCGCCGGCGTCTCCACGCGCAGGGCCCGGTTGCTGGCCATCGTGAAGCCGAAGTCTTCGGGATGGATCTCGTACTCCCGGATCTCGCCGCCGATCAGCTCGCCGACCAGCGTGGCGGCGCCGAGCGAGACCTCGTCCATGCCGTCACGCCCGTAGACGACGACCGCGTGCTCGGCGCCGAGCCGCTGCAGTGCGCGCACCTGGATGCCGACGAGGTCGGGGTGGAACACGCCCATGAGGATGTTCGGCGCATCGGCCGGATTGGTGAGTGGGCCCAGGATGTTGAAGATCGTGCGCACGCCCAGCTCGCGCCGCACCGGGCCGACGTTCTTCATCGCCGGGTGGTGGTTGGGCGCGAACATGAACCCGATGCCGGTGGCCTCGATCGACGCCGCGATCTGCGCCGGCGTCAGGTCGAGCGGCAGGCCGAGCGCCTCGAGCACATCGGCACTGCCCGACTTGCTGGAGACACTGCGGTTGCCGTGCTTGCTGACGCGGGCGCCGCAGGCCGCGGCCACGAACATCGAGCAGGTCGAGATGTTGAAGGTGTGGGAGCCATCGCCGCCGGTGCCGACAATGTCGACCAGATGGGTCTTGTCGACCACCTCGACCTTGCTCGCGAACTCGCGCATCACCTGCGCCGCCGCGGTGATCTCGCCGATGGTCTCCTTCTTGACGCGCAGGCCCATCAGCACGGCGGCCATCATCACCGGGCTCATGTCGCCGCTCATGATGCGGCGCACCAGCGAGAGCATCTCGTCGTGGAAGATCTCGCGGTGGTCGATGGTGCGGGCGAGCGCGTCGATGTCGGTGATGGCGGCCATGGCGTTGCCTCGGTTCGGATTCGTGTCAGGGCTGCAGGTACTCGCGCATCGCCGCGACGGCACGGTCGATGCCCTCGCCGTCGACGTCGATGTGGGTGACGAAGCGCAGCCGGTACAGGCCGGTCGCGAGAACACCGCGCGACTTCAGGTGCGCCATCAGGCCAGCCGCGCGGTCGCCTGTCAGTTCGGCGAAGACGATGTTGCTCTGTGGCACCTCGACGATGAGGCCGGGCAGACCGCGCAGCCCCTCGGCGAGGCGGCGAGCCCGCGCGTGGTCGTCGGCCAGCCGCTCGACATGGTGGTCCAGCGCGTACAGCGCCGCCGCCGCGACGATGCCGGCCTGGCGCATGCCACCGCCGACCATCTTTCGCCAGCGGTGGGCGGCACGGATGAACTCGCGCGAGCCGACCAGCGCCGATCCGATCGGCGCACCCAGGCCTTTCGAGAAGCAGACCGAGACCGAGTCGAACGGAGCCGCAATCGCCAGCGCCGTGTCCTGAACGCTCGTGCCCGAGCCGGCGGCGATCGCGACGGCCGCGTTGAACAGGCGGGCGCCGTCGAGGTGGGTCGCCAGGCCGCGCTCCTTGGCGAGCGCGCAGGCGGCGCGCAAGTAGGCGACCGACAAGACCTTGCCGCCGATCGTGTTCTCGAGACAGAGCAGGCGACTCCTCGCGAAGTGATCGTCGTCGGGCTTGATCGCGGCCTCGATGGCGGACAGCGCCAGCGAGCCATCGGCCTCGTGCTCGAGCGGCTGAGGCTGGACGCTGCCGAGCGCGGCGGCGCCGCCGCCTTCCCAGCGGTAGGTGTGCGCCATCTGGCCGACGATGTATTCGTCGCCGCGGCCGCAGTGGCTCATGATGCCGACGAGGTTGCTCTGGGTGCCGCTGGGGACGTACAGCGCCGCTTCCTTGCCGAGCATCGCGGCGATCCTGTCCTGCAGTGCGTTGACGCTCGGGTCGTCGCCGAAGACGTCGTCGCCGACTTCGGCCGATGCCATCGCCGCGCGCATGGCCGCGGTCGGCCGCGTCACCGTGTCGCTGCGCAGATCCACGAATTTCACGGTGCCCCCTTGCTCACTTTGTTCGCTGCCCCCCGAGGGGGCGCGTCCGCCCTTGGGGCGGCCCGGCGTCCGGCCGTCATCGCGACGCCTCCAGGAAGTTCTTGAGCATC
>JBDTCA010000448.1:0-5110 GCA_039923815.1 Caldimonas sp.
AAGCTTGCGTGATCGCAATTTCCCATGTCCGAGCCCGACGAACCCGCCGTCGAAGTCACCGTGCGGATGTGTGACTTGCATTGAGGTTCTGAATTCTTGACGCAGCAAGCGTAAAAAAAGGGCGGCCGGAGCCGCCCTTTCAGAAGCAAAGCGAACCGCTTACTTCTTCATCGGATCGGCGATCGGACGCGCTGCTTCACCTGCCGGCTGGATGCCGCCCGTCTTGTTGGCGGCCCGAGTGGCGGCCTTGCGGTCAGCACGGCTGTTGACGGTCGGCTTCGCGCGAGTCGCGTCGCTCGTTTCTTTCTCAGCCGCTTCGCCCGTTGGCTTCAAAGCGCCAGACTCCTTGGCCATCTTGGTCTCGTCTTTGCGCTGCATCCGAGTCTTTGTCGACTTGCCGGTCGTGGCGCCAGAACCTGCCATTGCACCCGGGCCTTCGCCGGCGGGCGCAAGCGCCCCAGACCTGGCTTCAGCCTTGACTTCGGCACGGCTGGCCGGCGTCGCGGCTTGCGAGAATGCGTTTTGCGAGAACACGGCGATTGCGGCGACGACGACGCCAAGTGCGAGTTTGGTCTTCATGGATATCTCCTGGTATTCGTGAAAGGGAAGGGGCTCATCATGAGTCGCCGCTCTGGCAGCAAGACGCTGAACGAGCGAGACTCGAATGAAACGCGGTAACCCGAGACCGGGTTGACGCGAGCGAGAGCGCGTTCATGGCCCCGCAGGTAGGCATTTTACCTGGATCGCCGGTTTCCTTCCGAGCGTCGAATCATCGCCTTGACTGTCACGTCGGGAGATGCCCGCGGATAATGGCTGGGTGAATCGAGCCAGGTCGTCGCTGGCGCTCTCCCTGGAAAGCGCTGGAGGAAGGTCCGGACTGCATAGGGCAGCGTAGCAGTTAACGGCTGCCCACCGAGAGGTGAGGATCAGAGCAACAGAGACGAGTCGGCGCCGACCGCGAGGCCGGTGCCGGGTGAAACGGGCAATCTCTACGCGCAGCAATACCAAATAGGCCGGCGTGGACGTGCAAGCTTCGGCTTGTCCGTCTCGAAGTGCGGCTCCGTACGAGCCGGCGGGTAGGTAGCACCGAGCCGGGCAGCGATGCCCGGCCCAGAGGAATGGCGGCCACGGTCGCGCAGTCGCAAGACGACGCGACCGCACAGAATCCGGCCTATCGGCTCGTTTCACACTAATTTATCGCTCGCGTGCGGGCCTCACGAGACCAAGAACTGAACCCCGACGCGCGAACGATCTGGCTGGCTCCGCGGTGGGCCCTGGCGGTGCTGCTGGCCTGCCTCGGCATGCTCGGTCCTTTCTCGATCGACACCTACCTGCCTGCATTCACCGGTATCTCGATCGCTATCGGGGCGACGCCGGTCGAAATGCAGCAGACGCTTTCTGCGTATCTGTTCGGCTTCGCGGTCATGAACCTGTTTCATGGCGCCCTGTCGGACAGCTTCGGACGCCGACCGATCGTCCTCGGCGGCCTGGCCGTCTTCACGCTGGCGTCGGTCGGATGCGCACTTTCGCAGCACATCGGCGCCCTCGTGTTCTTCCGCGCCCTCCAGGGGATGTCCGCAGGCGCCGGGATCGTGATTTCGCGAGCAGTGATCCGCGACATGTTCCCGCCCGCGGACGCCCAGCGCGTGATGGCCCAGGTGACGATCTACTTCGGGATCGCGCCGGCGGTGGCGCCGATGGTCGGCGGCTTTCTCTTCACGCACGCAGGCTGGCACAGCATCTTCTGGTTCCTGACCGGCGTCGGTTTTGTGTTGCTGGTCGCGAACTGGAGGCTCTTGCCCGAGACACTGCACGAGAGTCACCGGCAGCCGTTCAACGCAGCGAACCTGTTCCGTGGCTATTGGTCGCTGGCGAGCAACCCGCGCTTCCTGATGTTGACGCTCGCCAGCGGCATCCCGTTCAACGGCATGTTTCTCTACGTGCTGTCGACGCCGGTATTCCTCGGCCAGCTTCTTGGCCTGGCACCAGGCGAATTCTTCTGGTTCTTCGTGGTGACCATCGCCGGCATCATGAGCGGCGCTTTTCTCTCCGGGCGGATGGCCGGGCGCGTCAAGCCGACACA
Source organism: Caldimonas sp. (assembly GCA_039923815.1). Lineage (GTDB taxonomy): Bacteria > Pseudomonadota > Gammaproteobacteria > Burkholderiales > Burkholderiaceae_C > Schlegelella_A. Next base: position 2,084 of record JBDTCA010000448.1, read on the forward strand.
TCAGATCCGCTACGGCTTCATCGTCATGGCGGCGATCGCCATCGTGAATCTGGTCCTCAACCTTCTCTTCGTCGCCGAGGCGTGGTGGGCGTTGATTCCGATTGCCCTGTACGCATTCGGTTGGGCGATGATGGTTCCAGTCGTCACGCTCATGGTCCTGGACCTCGTGCCAGAGAGGCGCGGCATGGCATCTTCGTTCCAGGCCTGCGTCGGCAGTGCGGCCAACGGCTGCGTGGCGGGCGTGATCGCGCCGCTGGTGATGCATTCGACCATCGCGCTGGCCGCGACGTCGCTGGCCATGATGAGCGTCGGCGTCTTTGCCTGGCTGTGGGTTCGACCGCGGCTGAAGACGACGCCTCTGGCTGCGGTCGTCTCGCCCTGACGCACAGCCACGCCCGGCGACGCCGCCGTTCCGCGAGACAATCCGGCAATGTCGATCTTCCTGCTCGGGCTCGCGCTTTTCCTGGGCATCCATGCCGTCACCATCGTCGCGCCGGGTTGGAGAGCGGAGCAGGTCGCGCGGCGCGGGATCGGTGCCTGGAAAGCGCTGTACTCGATCGTGGCTGCCATCGGGTTGGCGCTCCTGGTCATCGGCTTCGGCATGGCGCGACACGATCCCGTCGTGCTTTACAGCCCACCCGCTGCGCTGCGCCATCTCGCCCTCTTGCTCATGGTGCCGGTGTTCCCTTTGCTGTTCGCGGCCTACCTTCCCGGTCGGCTTCAACGCGCCGCGAAGCATCCGATGTTGCTGGCGGTCAAGTTCTGGGCGACGGCGCATCTGCTCGCCAACGGCAGCGCGGTCGACGTTGTCCTCTTCGGTGCATTCCTGGCCTGGGCCGTCGCCGACCGCATCTCGATCAAGCGCCGTCCGGCGACTGCTGCGCACGGCGCGCCGGCGGCGCCCGCCCGCCCGTACAACGACGCCGTCGCGGTGATCGGCGGGCTCGTGGTCTACGCCGTCTTCATCCTGTGGGCACATCGCTGGCTGATCGGCGTCTCGCCACTGGCGCGATGACGTTGCCCGCGTTCGCCTTCGCGCCGTACCGGCTCAGCGGCGCGGTCTACGGCGCAGCGATGAATCACCGCGGCGCGCTCGAGGCACTCGGCGACGCTGTTCGCCAGCCACCCTACAAGGCGCCCCCATCGGGCGTCGTCCTCTATGTCAAGCCGCGCAATACCTTCATCGCTGCGGGCGACGCGGCGTGGGTGGACGACGCCGCGCCGGAGGTCGAGGTCGGCGCCGCGCTCGGTCTGGTCATCGGCCGAACCGCTTGCGCCGTGCGCGAAGACGACGCGCTCGATCACGTCGCCGGCTACCTCGTCGTGGCTGACTTCAGCGTTCCCCACGACAGCTTCTTTCGCCCGCAGATCCGCTTCAAGGCCCGCGATTCGTCGTGTGCATTCGCCTCGGCGGTGGTGCCGCGCCGCAGCGTCGACCACCCCGACGCACTGGGCGTGCGCGTGGACGTCGACCGCCGGCGGGTGCAGCACACGACCACCGGGGATCGCGTCCGTGGTGCCGCACGCCTTCTCGCCGATGTCAGCGACTTCATGACGTTGAATCCTGGCGACGTGCTGCTCACCGGCGTCGCGCCCGGTGCGCCCAGGGTCGGCGCTGGCGCCGAAGTGGCGGTCGAGATCGACGGCGTCGGTCGCCTGCAGGTTCGCGTCGCGCGGTCGGAGCGCGAAGCGTGAAGCGCGCCCGCGTCGCCTTCTCCGGCGCTGTCCATGAGGCGACACCCGCCGAGCGGGCCGGCTTCGTTCGCCTTGCCGACGGCCGCATCGCCGCGGAAGACGAGGTCGTCTGGCTGCCGCCGGTCGATGCCGGCACCGTCATCGCGCTCGGTCTCAACTACGCCGATCACGCCCGCGAGCTGTCGTTCAAGGCGCAGAACGAGCCGCTCGTGTTCCTGAAGAGCGCCGGCACGCTGATCGGCCATCGCGGCCAGACCCGGCGGCCGGCCGATGCCACCTTCATGCACTACGAATGCGAACTCGCGGTCGTGATTGCGCAGTCCGCCTGCAACGTTGCGCGTGAAGATGCGCGTGCCCATGTCGCCGGCTACATGGTCGCCAACGACTACGCGATCCGCGACTACCTCGAGAACTGGTACCGACCGAACCTGCGGGTCAAGAACCGTGACGGCGCCACGGCGCTCGGGCCCTGGCTCGTCGACGCGGACGACCTGCCGTGGCCACCGGAGCTCGAGCTCGCCACGTTCGTCAACGGCATCAAGAGGCAGTCCGGCAACACCCGCGATCTCGTCTTCGACATCCCGTACCTCATCGAATACCTGAGCGCGTTCATGACGCTGGCCCCGGGCGACGTGATCCTGACCGGCACGCCCGAAGGCGTGGTCGACGTCGCCATCGGCGACGAGGTGGTGTGTGAGATCGAAGGCCTCGGCCGCCTTGTCAACACCATCGTGGGCGACGAGATCTTCGGACGGCACGCCGCAGCGGACCGCTGACCAGAGACGCAGACACAGTGAAGAGAATCCAGCATCTGATCGGCGGTCGCAAGGTCGAGAGCGCCGACTACTTCGAGACCGTGAACCCGGCGACGCAAGAGGTGCTCGCGGAGGTGGCGCGCGGCGGCGCCGTCGAGATCGCCGCCGCGGTGGCTGCTGCCAGGACCGCGTTCCCGGCCTGGGCGGCGCGGCCGCCGGGAGAGCGTGCTGCGCTGATGCACAAGCTCGGCGATCTTATCGCTGCCCACGTGCCAGAACTCGCCGAGACCGAGACACGCGATTGCGGCCAGGTCATCGCGCAGACGAAGAAGCAGCTGATTCCTCGCGCGGCCGACAACTTCCACTATTTCGCCGAGATGTGCACCCGCGTCGACGGCCACACCTACCCGACACCCACGCATCTCAACTACACGCTGTTCCACCCGGTTGGCGTCTGCGCCCTGATCTCGCCGTGGAACGTGCCCTTCATGACCGCGACGTGGAAGACGGCACCTTGCCTGGCCTTCGGCAACACGGCGGTGCTGAAGATGAGCGAGCTGTCGCCGATGAGCGCGGC
>JBDTCA010000449.1:0-2866 GCA_039923815.1 Caldimonas sp.
TCGTCCTGCTGGCATTGATCGCGGTGCTGCTCTATACCCCGGCCATTCGCAGCGATGCCTGGAACCAATCGCGCGGTGTCATCTGGATCGGCGAGCTGCTCCACGGGGTGGTGCCGTGGCTCTCGCCGGCGATCGTCGACCCGCCCGAGGCACCGGGCGCTGGCAGCGTCTGACAGTGTCGTCACCGAACTGACCCCGGAAAAGAACACCATGTGTGGAATCGTCGGAGTGATCTCCAAGGCGCCCGTCAACCAGCTGATCTACGACGCACTGCTGCTGCTGCAGCATCGCGGTCAGGACGCCGCCGGCATCGTCACCATGCAAGGCACCAAGTGTTTCATGCAGAAGGCGCGCGGCATGGTGCGCGACGTCTTCCGCACCCGCAACATGCGGGCGCTGCCCGGCAACGTCGGTCTCGGACAGGTGCGCTACCCGACCGCCGGCAACGCCTACAGCGAGGAAGAGGCGCAACCGTTCTACGTGAATGCTCCCTACGGGATCGTCCTCGTCCACAACGGCAACCTCACCAACGCCGCCGAGCTGAAGCAGGAGCTCTTCGACGTCGATCGCCGTCACATCAACACCGGCAGCGACACCGAGGTCCTGATCAACGTCCTCGCCCACGAACTCGAGCGCGCCGCGGGTGCGTGGGAGCTGACGGCCGACGAGGTCTTCAACGCCGTCGCCGCCGTGCATCGGCGCATCAAGGGCTCCTACGCGGTCGTCGCCCTGATCGCCGGTCAGGGTCTGCTCGCATTTCGTGATCCGTACGGCATCCGGCCGCTCTCGTTTGGCGAGGGCGATGGGCCCGACGGGCCCGAGGTGATGGTGGCGAGCGAGTCGGTCGCCATCGTCGGCACGGGCCACACGCTGACCCGTGATGTCTCACCCGGCGAGGCAATCTTCATCGACCTGGACGGCAAGGTCCACGCTCGACAGTGCGCAGAGAACCCGAGCCTGAACCCGTGCATGTTCGAGTTCGTCTATCTGGCTCGGCCCGACTCCATCATGGACGGCGTCTCGGTCTACCAGGCCCGCCTGAACCTCGGCGAGACGCTGGCTCAGCGCCTGATCTCGACGATCCCGCCGAACGAGATCGACGTCGTCATCCCGATCCCGGAGTCGAGCCGGCCTTCGGCCATGCAGCTTGCGCAGAAGATCGGCAAGCCGTATCGCGAGGGCTTCGTCAAGAACCGCTACGTCGGCCGCACCTTCATCATGCCGGGGCAGGGCGTGCGCAAGAAGTCGGTGCGGCAAAAGCTCAACGCCATCGAGGTCGAGTTCAAGGGCCGCAACGTGCTGCTCGTCGACGACTCCATCGTGCGCGGCACGACCTCGAAGGAGATCGTGCAGATGGCGCGTGATGCCGGTGCCAGGAAGGTCTACCTCGCCTCGGCGGCGCCTCCCGTGCGTTTCCCGAACGTGTACGGCATCGACATGCCGACCAACAGCGAGCTGGTCGCGCACGGTCGCACCATCGAGGAGATCCGTCGGTTCATCGGTGCCGACGCGCTGATCTACCAGGACGTGGCGGCGATGAAGCGCGTTGTCCGTGCTCTCAACCCGAAACTCGACGGTTTCGAGGCCTCGTGCTTCGACGGCGTCTACATCACCGGCGATGTCAGCGAGTCCGACTTCGCCGCGCTGGCTGCACAGCGCCACGGCCAGGCCGACGAGGAGGAGGCTGCTGCCGACAGGGGCCCGCTCACCTTGCAGAACGCCACCGCCACCGCCTGATGCCGATGAAAAGGATCCCCCGCACTGCGCTGCCCGCCGGCCTGCACCGCGACACCCTGGCTGTTCGCGAAGGCCTGCCGCCGAGCGCCTGGGGCGAGAACTCGGAAGCGCTCTTCCTGACCAGCAGCTTCGTGCAGCCCGACGCGGCCAGCGCGGCGGCACGCTTCGCGAACGAGGAGGAGGCGTTCATCTACTCGCGCTTCACGAACCCGACCGTGACCATGATGGAGCGCCGACTGGCCTCGCTCGAAGGCGCCGAGGCCTGCATCGCGACCTCGAGCGGCATGAGCGCCATCCTCCTGCTCGGCATGGGCTTGCTCAAGGCCGGCGACCACGTCGTCTGCTCGCAGAGCGTGTTCGGCTCCACGGTCGTGTTGTTCGGTCGCGAGTTCGCCAAGTTCGGCGTCGAGACGACTTTCGTCGCGCAGACCGATGTGGCAGCCTGGCGCGCGGCGATGAGGTCGAACACGAGATTGTTGTTTGCGGAATCTCCCACCAACCCGCTCACCGAGGTATGCGACATCCGTGCCCTTGCCACGATCGCGCATGCCGGTGGCGCGCTGCTCGCGGTCGACAACTGCTTCTGCACGCCCGTTCTCCAGCGGCCCATCGAGCTGGGCGCCGACCTCGTCGTGCACTCCGGTACCAAGTACCTCGACGGTCAGGGCCGCGTCGTCGCTGGAGCGCTTTGCGCAAGCGCGAAGATGGTCGACGAGAAGTTCGTTCCGGTAATGCGAAGTGCAGGCATGTGTCTGTCGCCGTTCAACGCCTGGGTAGTGCTCAAGGGACTGGAGACGCTCGCCATCCGCATGGAGGCACAGAGCGCTCGCGCGCTCGTGCTGGCCCGCTGGCTCGAAGCGCAGCCGGGCGTCGCGCGTGTCTTCTATCCGGGCCTGGAGTCGCACCCGCAGCATGCGCTGGCAATGGCGCAGCAGTCGCAATGCGGCGGCGCGGTGCTGTCGTTCGTGGTCGCTTCTGCCGAAGGAGAGGGCGCTGCGGGGGCGCGGCGTCAGGCTTTCCACGTCATCGACAGCACGGAGGTGTGTTCCATCACCGCCAACCTCGGTGACACCAAGACCACGATCACGCATCCGGCGAGCACCTCGCACGGGCGGCTCAGCGAAGAGCA
>JBDTCA010000450.1:0-3185 GCA_039923815.1 Caldimonas sp.
GGAGGTGATGCTGCAACAGACGCAAGTGGTGACCGTGCTCGGCTACTACGCGCGCTTTCTGGCGCGCTTCCCCGATGTGAGAGCGCTCGCCGCCGCCAGCGTCGACGACGTCCTTGCGCTCTGGAGCGGCCTCGGCTACTACGGTCGCGCCCGCAACCTTCACCGCTGCGCGCAGGCCGTCGTCGCCGCCCACGGCGGTGAATTCCCGCGCAGCGCCGCAGCACTCGAAACGCTGCCGGGCATCGGCCGCTCCACGGCTGCCGCGATCGCCGCGTTCTGCTTCGGCGAGCGTGTCGCCATCCTCGACGGCAACGTCAAGCGGGTGCTGGCGCGGGTGCTGGCGTTCGATGGCGATCTCGCCGAAGCGCGCTCGGAACGCGCGCTCTGGGACGGCGCCACGGCTTTGTTGCCCGCGCGTGACATCGAGGCCTACACCCAAGGCCTCATGGACCTCGGCGCCACGGTGTGCCTGCCGCACGCGCCGCTCTGCCTGCTCTGCCCGGTGCGCGAGCGATGCCGGGCGGCGGCGACCGGCACGCAGCTGCTCTACCCGGTGAAGTCGCGACGCCTGAAGCGAAGCGGGCGCGAGAACGTGTGGCTCGATCTGCGCTGGCAAGGTCGCGTTTGGCTCGTGCAGCGCGAGGTGCAGGGCGTCTGGGCCGGCCTCTGGAGCCTGGCGGAGATCGAATCTAGCGAAACGCTCGCCGAACTGGCGGCGTCGTGGCCGGGCGAGGCCGTGTCGCTGTCGCCCTTCACCCATGTGCTCACGCACCTCAACTGGCGTCTGCATCCGGTGCGATGGACCTTGCCGGTCGCCGCTGAGAAGCGGGTTGTCGACGGGATCACGGCGCCGTGGCCGTCGGGCCGGTGGTTCGAGCTCGGTGCCGCCCTGGCTCTGGGCCTGCCGGCGCCGCTGCGCAAGCTGCTGACTGCGCCGTTGACCGGTCAGTGAACCGGGGATTCGCCGCGCATCGACGAATCGACCATGTCGAGCCGGCCGACCGGGTCGCCGAACATCATGAGCCGCAGCTTCGCCTCGACCGGGATCGGCAGGATCTCGCACCAGCGGTTGGCGACCCAGCCGGCGTCGTTGAAGCGGTGCGGTTCGAGGAAGGGCGCCGCGCCCTGCGTGGCCAGCGTGGCGACGGCCTCGGCCAGGTTCCTGACAATCTCTTCGTGGGCCGCCGCAGGTGCCAGCACTTCGTCGACGGGCAGCTCGCGGGCGCGGCCGACCCAGAGCCCGTCGGCCAGCTGCCGCGGCGAGTCGAGCAAGAAGCGGCGAGTGCCGCGAGCGCGAACGAGCAGGATGCCGGCCTGGGCACTGTCGACGTCGATCAGCTCGGCCAGCGTGCCGGCGTTATGCAGCGTCACGGCCGCATCCGACACCTTCGCCTCCTGGCCGCTGCGCAGCGCGACGACGCCGAACGGGCGCTGCTCGCGCATGCAGCGCGACATCAGGTCGAGGTAGCGCGCCTCGAAGATCTTCAGCTCCAGCAGGCCGTCGGGGAAGAGCACGGTGCGCAGCGGGAACAGCGGCAACTCGTCGTGGATGGCTCCGGCGTCGCGGCCGCCGGCCTCTTCTTTGCTGTCGGTGGTCATGTGGACATCTCGATCTCGCGATGGCGAATCACCGTCGACGCGATGTCGGAAAAGCGTTCGGTCAGGCGCTCAACGAACCAGACCGAACGATGCTGGCCGCCAGTGCAGCCGATGGCGACGGTGAGATAGGCGCGCTGGTCGGCTTCGAACGCCGGCAGCCAGCGTCGCAGGAAAGTGTCGATCTGCGCCAGCATCTCCGCGACTTCGGGCTGCGCCGCAAGGTAGGCGGCGACGGGCGCGTCGCGGCCGTTGAGCGGGCGCAACTCGCGCACGTAGTGCGGGTTCGGGAGAACGCGCACGTCGAAGACGTAGTCGGCGTCGAGCGGCACGCCGTGGCGGTACGCGAAGCTCTCGAACACGAGGGTGAGCCGGCTGCTGGCGGCGCTGACGAGGTCGCGCATCCAGGCCCGCAGCTGTGTCGGCCGCAGCGAACTCGTGTCGATCACCGTCGAGACCTCGCGCAGGCCGGCGAGCAGCTCGCGCTCGAGTTCGATGGCGTCGACGAGGGCGCCACGGTCCGCGAGCGGGTGAGCCCGGCGCGTCTCCGAGAAGCGACGCACGAGGGCGCCGGTGGTGGCGTCGAGGAAGACGGCGTGGATGGCGACGCCTTCGCTCTTGAGCTCCGCCAGCAGAGGCAGCAGGTGCGGCAGCGAGCCGGCGCTGCGCACGTCGACGGCGATGGCGATGCGCTGGTCGCGACGCAGCCGCTCGAGGCGCAGGAAGTCGCGCAGCAGCTCGGGCGGGAGGTTGTCGACGCAGAAGAACCCGGCGTCTTCGAGCGCGTGCAAGGCCACCGACTTTCCGGAACCCGAGATGCCGGTGACGAGAACGATCTCCGCGGGCGAACGCATGGCGAGGTCGTTGGCCTCGCTCACGGCTGGGTCTTTCCGGGCGCCGTGGCGCGCACTTCGGCGCTTGACGCCAGCATCTCCTCGGCGTGCGCCAGGCTCGTCGACGACAGCTTCTCGCCACCGAGCATGCGGGCGATCTCGGCGGTGCGCGCTTCGCCTGCAACGGCGTCGACGCTGCTGCGAGCACCGCCTTCGCCGGCTTGCTTGGCGACCACGAAGTGGCGGTCGGCACAGGCGGCGACCTGCGGCAGGTGCGTGACGGCGAGCACCTGGCGGTCGCGGCCAAGCTGCTTCAGCAAGCGCCCCACGGTCTCGGCGACGGCGCCGCCGATGCCGGCATCGACCTCGTCGAAGATCAGCGTGCCGGGTGCGTCCTCGCCCGAGTCGTTCTCGCTCGTGACCACGGCCACCGACAGCGCAATGCGCGAGAGCTCGCCGCCGGAAGCGACCTTGCCGAGCGGCCGCGGCGTGGCTCCGGCGTGGCCAGCGACGAGGAACTCGGCGCTCTCTGCGCCGAACGATTGCGGCGCGTCGGCAGAGGCCAGGGCGACGTCGAAACGGCCGCCCGCCATGCCAAGCTGCTGCATCGAGCGCGTCACCGCTTCGGCGAGCTTTGGCGCTGCCTTCCTGCGCGCCGCCGATACCCGCCGCGCCTCCGTGTCGTATGCGACCCTGGCGCTGTCGACGGCCAGGCGAAGGACGTCGATGTCGGCATCGGCGGCGCCGTCGCCGAGA
>JBDTCA010000451.1:0-4129 GCA_039923815.1 Caldimonas sp.
CCGAGCGCGTCGATCACTACTGCGCCGCTCCCATCGTCCACAACCTGCTGATCGCCGCGCCCGCCGCGCTGCGGGCCGGCATCGACCATCCGGTGCGGGCGATGGTGGCCGGCGCCGCACCCCCGGCGGCCATGATCGAAGGCATGGCGAAGATCGGCTTCGACATCACCCACGTGTACGGCCTGACCGAGGTCTACGGCCCGGCGTCGGTGGCCGTGCGCCGGCCATCGTGGTCAGCCGAGAGCCTGTCCGAACAGACTCGCCTGAACGGTCGCCAGGGCGTGCGTTACATGCTCGAGGAAGGCATGACCGTCCGGCACCCGGAAACAATGGTCGAGGTCCCTGCCGACGGCCAGACGATGGGCGAGATCATGTTCCGCGGCAACATCGTCATGAACGGCTACTTGAAGAACCCGGCAGCGACCGCCGCGGCCTTCGAAGGCGGCTGGTTTCACACCGGTGACCTCGCCGTGATGGAGGCCGACCGCTACGTCAAGATCAAGGACCGCAGCAAGGACGTGATCATCTCCGGCGGCGAGAACATCAGCTCGCTCGAGGTCGAGGACGCGCTGTATCGCCATCCGGCCGTGCTCGCCTGCGCGGTGGTGGCCCGGCCCGACCCGAAATGGGGCGAGGCACCGGTCGCGTTCGTTGAGGTGAGGGAGGGCGCGCTCGTGACGGCGGCCGAGCTGGTCGCGCATTGCCGCGCCCTGCTCGCCGGCTACAAGGTGCCGCGCGAGATCCGCTTCGAGGCGATCCCGAAGACCTCGACCGGCAAGATCCAGAAGTTCCAGCTGCGCGAGCGGGCTCGTTCGGCAGCGGCCATCGATTGATCGGGGAGATCACCATGTCGACCAGTCTCACGGGTACCACCGACACCGCCACCGCGACCAGCTCGGCCCCGCCGTTCGTGCGCCGCGAACGCGACTCACGTGGCGTGGTCCGGCTCACGCTGGACCGGCCGCAGTCGTTCAACGCGCTCGGCAACGAGATGCTCGATGCCCTGCAGACCGAGCTCGACGCCGTGGCCGAGGACGAGACGGCGCGGGTCGTCGTGCTGGCCGCATCGGGCAAGGCCTTCTGCGCCGGCCACGATCTCAAGCAGATGCGCGCCGAGCCGTCGCAACACGGCTACGAGGCGCTGTTCGCCCGCTGCACCCGGATGATGCTGACGCTGCAGCGCTTGCCGGTGCCGGTCGTCGCGCGCGTGCAGGGCATCGCCACGGCCGCCGGCTGCCAGCTCGTCGCCGCCTGCGATCTCGCCGTGGCCGCGGGCACTGCGCGCTTCGCCGTCAGCGGCGTCAACTTCGGCCTGTTCTGTTCCACGCCGAGCGTCGCGCTGTCGCGCAACGTCGGCCGCAAGGCGGCATTCGAGATGCTCGTCACCGGCCAGTTCATCTCGGCCGACGAAGCGCTGGCCAAGGGGCTGGTGAATCGCGTCGTGTCGTTGGAGGCGCTCGACGCCGAGGTCGAGGCGCTTGTCGCGGCCATCGTCGCCAAGCCGCGCACGGCCATCGCCATGGGCAAGCAGCTTTTCTACCGGCAGATCGAGGCCGGCGTCGAAACCGCCTACGAAGACGCCGGCCACACGATGGCCTGCAACATGATGGACGAGGCCGCCCTCGAAGGCGTGCAGGCCTTCATCGACAAGCGCAAGCCGAGCTGGAGCGCTTAGGCTGGCTCCCTTCGTGCCCGGCGTACGGCGCTTCTACATCCCGGCCGTGAAGCCGCCATCGACGTAGAGGATCTGGCCGGTGACGTACGCCGCGGCGGGCGACGCCAGGAACACCGCGGCACCGGCGAGCTCGGCCGGCTCGGCCCAGCGCCCGGCCGGCGTGCGCTTCTCGACCCATGCCGAGAAGTCGGCGTTGGCCGTGAGCGCAGCGTTGAGTTCGGTGCGGAAGAATCCCGGCGCGATGGCATTGACCTGGATCCCGTGGGGCGCCAGCTCCACCGCGAGGCCACGCGTCAGCATCGCGATGCCGCCCTTGCTGACCTGATACGGAACCGTCGTCGGCCTCGCCAAGCTCGACATCAGCGAGCCGATGTTGATGATCTTGCCGGCACGCCGCGCCTTCATCGCAGGGATGACGGCGCGCGCCATGTAGAACGGAGCGTCGAGGTTGGTCGCCATGAGGCGGCGCCAGTCGGCGTCGCTGAAGTCCTCGATCGGCGCGCGGTGCTGCACGCCGGCGTTGTTGACGAGGATCTCGACGGCGCCGATTCGCGCTGCCACCCCGGCGACGCCGGCAGCGACGGCAGCCGCGTCGGCGACGTCGAAGGCCGCGGCTTCGGCCGTGAGGCCGTCGGCGCGCAGGGCCGCGACTGCGGCCTCCAGCTTGTCCACGTTGCGACCGTTGAGCACCACGCGCGCGCCGGCTTCGGCCAGGCCGCGAGCCATTGCCAGGCCCAGCCCGGAGCCGCCGCCCGTGACGAGCGCGATGCGGCCGCCGAGGTCGAACTGCGCCGCGGCCGCTGCGCCAAGGCTCATGCCGGCACCGGTGAAAGCAGCGGCCGCCCGGCGAAGTGCGCCTCGAGGTTGCCGAAGGCGAGATCGGCCATGGCCTGGCGCGTCTGCCAGGTGGCGCTGCCGATGTGGGGAACGAGGACCACGTTGTCGAGCACAAACAGCGCTTCCGGAACGTTCGGTTCGTCTTCGAATACATCGAGGCCCGCGCCGGCGATGGTGCCGTCCTGCAGCGCCGTGATGAGTGCCGCTTCGTCGACCACCGATCCGCGGGCGACGTTGACGAGGTAGCCCTTCTTGCCGAGAGCGGCGAGCACGCGCGCGTCGATCAGCTTCCTGGTGCCGGCCCCGCCGGGCGTGATGACGACGAGGAATTCGACCTCGGCCGCCAGTGCCTCGGCGTTGGGGTAGTAGCGGTAGGCGACGCCGGGCTTGGCGTTGCGCGAGGTGTAGGCCACGCTCATGCCGAAGGCTTCGGCGCGGGTCGCAATCGCCTGGCCGATGCGGCCGAGGCCGACGATTCCCATCCGCGTGCCAGTGACCTTGCGCGCCAGCGGCATCGGCCCGTTCTTCCACTGGCCGGCGCGCACGAAGCGGTCGGCCTCGACGAGCCGGCGCGAGACGGCCAGCACGAGGGCGATGGCGAGATCGGCGACCTCGTCGTTGAGAACGTTCGGCGTGTGCGTCACTGCGATGCCGCGCTCGTGTGCCGCCACCACGTCGACACCGTCGTAACCGACACCGAACACCGAGATCACCTCCAGCGCGGGCAGCTGCGCGATGAGCTCGCGCGTCACCTTCGACTCGCCACTGGCGGCGATGGCTCGCACCCGCGGGGCGAGCGCCGCGAAGGCCGCCGCGTCCAGCTGGTGCGTGCGGTCATGGACCTCGAAGGCGCCCTGCAACGCCTCCATCAGCTTCGGCCAGAGGCGCGCCGCAGTGAGAACGACCGGCCGGTCGCCAGCGTTCTTTTCAGCGGCGGTGGCGGTGGCGGTGGGGGTGGCGGGGCTGCGGGCGGGCTGGTCGGTCATCGTCGTCTTTCACGGAAACGGCTCAGTGAAGAGCCATGAGGCGCCATCCGCGCGTGCGCGCATGCAGGCGGGAGGCATCGAAAAAGCGCAGCTCGACGCTGGTGCGCTCCTGCGACATCGAGGGGGTGACGTGGGTGCGGTGGAGCAGGCCGCCACCGAACACCAGCGCATCGCCGGCGGCCATGACGGGTCGGTGGAAGCTGGCGCCGGCGAAGTCGACGGCCACGGCCGCGTCGTCGAGGCGGGCTACCGGCAGCAGCGCGGCGGTGGCGCGGTCGGGCCATTCGAGGCCGGGCGCATCGTCGCCGCAGGGCGTCAGCGCAATCCAGCAGGTCAGCATCGTCAGCAGGTCGCCTTCACCGCCGGCCGATGGCGCCGCCGCGAAGTCGAAGGCGAGGGCGCCGTCCTGGTGCCAGCGATGCGGTGCGTGTCGAGCCGGATATCGGTCGCGCGGGTATTGGCGGCGGACCCAGCAATGGTCGATCGCGCACACGACCGCGGCTCCGAGCACGGCGTGGCATTCGGCAGCGACGCGATCACGAAAGACGGTGGCGACGACATCGCCCAGCACAGGCGCCGGCAACGTCGCCATCCGCAGCGACGAGCTGTGCGGGTCGAACCCGGCCACGGA
>JBDTCA010000452.1:0-6123 GCA_039923815.1 Caldimonas sp.
GGACCCAACGGCGCCGGCAAGTCGACCCTCATGCGCACGCTGGCCACGCTGCAGGACGTCGACCACGGCTCGGCGCAGCTCACCGACGCCCGCGCCGGCGCCCACGCCGGCATCGACATCCTTCGCGACAAGACCGCGGTGCGCAGGGTGCTCGGCTACCTGCCGCAGGACTTCGGCGTCTATCCAAGGGTGAATGCCGAGGACATGCTCGATCACCTGGCACGCCTCAAGGGCCTCGCCGACCGCAGCGAGCGCAAGGCCGCCGTCGAGACGCTGCTGCGCCAGACCAACCTCTGGGACGTCCGCAAGAAGGCGCTCGGCGGCTTTTCCGGCGGGATGCGGCAGCGCTTCGGCATCGCCCAGGCCCTGCTCGGCAAGCCGCGGCTGATCATCGTCGACGAGCCCACCGCCGGCCTCGACCCGGAAGAGCGGACGCGCTTCCACAACCTGCTCGTCGAGATCGGCGAAGAGGTCATCGTGCTGCTGTCGACGCACATCGTCTCGGACGTCAGCGACCTCTGCCCGAACCTGGCGATCATGAACAAGGGCCGGGTGCTCGTGACCGGGACGCCGAGGCAGCTCACCGACGCCCTCGCCGGCCGCATCTGGCAGACATCGGCGGCACGCAGCGAGGTCGCGGCCCTGCGCGAGCGCCACGCCGTGATCTCGACGCGTCTCTACACCGGGCAGACGCGGCTGCATGTCATCGCCGAGGCGCCGCCGGGCCCTGGCTTCATGCCAGTGGAAGCGACGCTGGAAGACGCCTACTTCGCGGCCATCGGCGGCCACGCTCGTGCCGCCTGACGCCGCCATGTTCACGATCGCATCGTTCGAGTTCCGTTCTCGGCTGAAGCTGCTCTCGACCTGGGTCTACTTCGTCGTCTTCTTCGCGCTGGCGATGCTCTGGATCGCGGCGGCCGGTGGTCTCTTCAAGGACGCCAACATCTCGTTCGGCACGGGCAAGGTCGCCGTCAACTCGCCCTTCGCGCTGGCGCAGACGGTGGCGCTCCTCGGCATGTTCGGCATCACGGTGATGGCGGCGGTGATGGGCCGCGCCGTCCAGCAAGACGTCGAGTACCGGATGCAGGCGTTCTTCTTCACCGCGCCGATCAGCAAGCTTCAGTACCTCGGCGGCCGCTTCCTCGGCGGCCTCGGCGTGCTGCTGGTGGTGTTCTCGTCGATCGGCCTCGGCGCCTTCGTGGCGACGCTGCTGCCGGGCATGGACGGCGACCGCCTCGTCGCCAACCGCCTCGCCGCCTACCTGCTGCCGTATGCCACCACGATGGTGCCGAACGCGGTGCTGATCGGAGCCGTCTTCTTCAGCCTGGCTGCGACCACCCGCAAGATGCTGCCGGTCTACATCGGCAGCGTCCTCATCCTGCTCGGCTGGCTGATCGCGCAGCAGCTCATGCGCGACGTCGACAACCGCACCCTGGCAGCGCTGATCGACCCGTTCGGCAGCCGCGCGCTCAGCGTCCTCACCGAATACTGGACGATCGCCGAGCGCAACACGCGGCTCGTTCCGCTCAACGGCGTTCTGCTCTGGAACCGCGTCCTCTGGCTCGGCGTCGCCGCCTGTGTCTCGGCGCTCCTGGCGTGGCGCTTCTCGTTCGCCGCCGCTTCGCTGGAAGCGGCCGGCCGGCGACGAAAGGCCCACGTCGCCGAGCCCGCGACCGGGCCGGAGCCGGCCGCGCCCCTGCATGCGCCGCCGGCACGCGTCGCGCCTGCGAGCGGCATGGGCGCCTTGCGGCTGATGCCGCATCGCGTCGCGCTCGAATTCAGGGAGACGACGAAGAACATCTATTTCGCCGTGCTCGTGCTTGCCGGCCTGTTGTTCATGGTCTTCGCCAGCACGACCGTGGGCGACATCTTCGGCACCAGCACCTGGCCGGTGACGTTCCAGATGACGGGTCTCGTCTCCGGCAGCTTCGCCGCGTTCATGCTCATCATCATCGCGTTCTACGCCGGCGAGCTGGTCTGGCGCGAGCGCGACAACCGGCTCGACCAGATTGCCGACGCGCTGCCCGTGCCGACCTGGCTGCCGCTCGTCAGCAAGCTGATCACGCTGATGCTCGTGCCGGCGGTGCTGCAGGCGCTGCTCATGCTCTGCGGCATGGCGATCCAGGCCGCCAAGGGCTACACGCGATTCGAGCCGGGCCTGTACCTCTACGACCTGTTCACCATCGACCTCGTCGGCTACTGGTTCATCTGCGCGCTCGCGATCACCGTGCACAGCATCGCCTCGCACAAGTACGTCGGCCACTTCGTGATGATCGTTTACTACGTCGTGCTGCTGTTCGCCAGCCAGTTCGGCCTCGAGCACAACCTCTACAAGTTCGGCAGCGTGCCGAGCGCGGTCTACTCCGACATCAACGGCTACGGCCACTTCCTGCCGCGGGTGCGCGCCTTCCAGGCCTACTGGACGGCCGGATCGCTGCTGCTGCTGGTGCTCGGCTACCTCGCCTGGACACGCGGCACCGCCAGCTCGTGGCGCGAGCGGCTGGCGCAAGCGAAAGACCGGGTCAGCGCGCCCACGCTCGCCATCGGCGCCGGCGCCGCGCTCGCCTTCGCCGCGATCGGCGGCTTCATCTTCTACAACACGAACGTCCTCAACCACTACGAGTCGACTTACGACGTCCAGGCGGCGCAGGTGCGTTACGAGCAGCGCTACAAACCCCTGGCGAGCGAGCCCCAGCCGAAGATCACGGCGGTCAGGCTCGACGTCGATCTTTTCCCCGCCGAGCAACGCGTGCGGATGCGTGGCCGCTATGCGCTGAAGAACAAGAACACCGTGCCGGTGACGTCGCTGCTCCTCAACTTCGCCGCCGGGCGCGCGCTCGTCGTTCGTCGCCTTGAGCTCGGCGTGCCGGTGGCGCAGACCGACGTCGACAAGGCGCTCGGCGTGCGCCGCCTGCATCTGGCGCGGCCGCTCGCGCCCGGCGCCGAGACCACGCTCGACTTCGACCTTGAACTGCCGACGCACGGCTTTCGCAACGAAGGTTCGAACACTGCCGTCGTCTACAACGGCAGCTTCGTCAACGGCCGCGTCGTGCTTCCGGTGATCGGCTACGCGGCCGGCGCCGAGCTCGAACGCGACGCGGACCGGAAGAAGTTCGGGCTGGCACCGAGGGAGCGCATACCCGACCGCGACGACCCGGCCGGGCTGCAGGTCAACGGCATCTCGGCCGATGCCGACTTCATCGACTACGAGGCGACGGTCTCGACCGAGCCCGACCAGATCGCCATCTCGCCCGGCTACCTGCAACGTGAATGGACCGAGGCCGGCCGGCGTTACTTCCACTACAAGATGGACGCACCGATCCTCGACTTCTTCGCCTTCCAGTCGGCTCGCTATGCGGTGAAGAAAGACACCTGGCATGGCCCGGCCGGCGATGTCGCGATCGAGATCGACTACCAGCCCGGCCACGAGTTCAACCTCGACTCGATGCTCGCGGCGACCAAGGATTCACTTGCCGACTTCAGCACCTGGTTCGGGCCCTATCAGTACCGGCAGTTCCGCATCGTCGAGTTCCCGCGCTACGAATCGTTCGCGCAGTCGTTCCCGAACACGATCCCGTTCTCGGAAGCCATCGGCTTCATCGCCCGCGTGCGGCCCGACGATCCGAAGGACATCGACTACCCCTATTACGTCACCGCCCACGAGGCCGCGCACCAGTGGTGGGGCCACCAGGTGGTGAGCGGCGATGTCCAGGGCGGCACGATGCTGATCGAGTCGATGGCGCAGTACTCGGCGCTGATGGTGATGAAAAAGAAGTTTGGCGCCGCGAAGATGCGCCGCTTTCTGGCCTACGAGCTCAACCGGTACCTGAGCGGCCGCGCCTTCGAGCAGAAGAAGGAGTTGCCGCTGTCGCGCGTCGAGAACCAGCAGTACATCCACTACGCCAAGGGCAGCCTGGTCATGTACGCGCTGGCCGACTACATCGGCCAGGACAAGCTCGACCAGGCCATCCGCGCCTTTCGCGATGCCCACGCCTTCAAGGGACCACCCTACCCGTCGTCGAGCGAGCTGATCGCACGCATCCGCGAAGTCACGCCGCCGGAGCTGCAGTACGTGATCGACGACCTGTTCGAGAAGATCGTGGTCTACGACAACCGCGCCGTCAGCGCCACCATGAAGCCGCTGCCGGGCGGCCGCTTCGAGGTGACGATGAAGGTGGTGGCGAAGAAGCGCGTCGCCGATGGGCTCGGCAAGGAAAGCGATGTGCCGCTGGCCGACTTCATCGACATCGGCGTCGTCGACGAGAAGGGTGACGCCATCGCCGTCGAGAAAAAGCGCATCACGCAGGAAGAGTCGAGCTTCACGATGACGGTCGACAAGCGGCCGGCCAAGGCCGGCATCGACCCTCTGAACAAGCTCATCGACCGGCGCCCGGGCGACAACACGATCGCGGTGAGCGGCGGCTAGACGCCCGCTGGCCCGCCGCGGTGGCGCCGTGACCGGCGGTCATGGCGCACGCGCCTCAGCCGCGCAGGTGGCAGGCGGCCCAGTGACCTTCGCGTTTCTGCTCCAGCGGCGGCACCTCCGAGCTGCAGAGCGGGAACTGGGCGATCGGGCAGCGCGTATGGAAGTGGCACCCCGTGGGCGGATGGATGGGACTCGGCACGTCGCCTTGCAGCGGAATGCGCTTTCGCTTGACCTTCGGATCGGGGATCGGCACCGCCGAGAGCAGCGCCTCGGTGTAGGGATGCAGCGGCTCGGTGTAGAGCTCCCTGGCGCTGGTGATCTCGACGATGCGGCCGAGGTACATCACCGCGACCCGGTCGCTGATGTGCTCGACGACCGAGAGATCGTGGGCGATGAAGATGTAGGTGAGGTTGAACTTTTCCTGCAGGTCCTCGAGCAGGTTGATCACCTGGGCCTGGATCGAGACGTCGAGTGCCGACACGGCCTCGTCGCACACGATCAGTTTCGGGCTCACCGCCAAGGCCCGCGCGATGCCGATGCGCTGGCGCTGGCCGCCCGAGAACTCGTGCGGGTAGCGGCGCATGTGGTCGGCGTTGAGGCCGACCGTCTCGAGCAGCTCGACGATGCGCGCGTCGAACTCGGCGCGGCTCCTGGTCAGGCCGTGGATGATGAGCGCCTCGCCGACGATGGCGCCCACGGTCATCCGCGGATTCAGCGAGGCGTATGGGTCCTGGAAGATGATCTGCATGTCGCGCGCCAGCGCCCGCAGCTCCTTCTTGCCGGCCCGGGTCACATCCTTGCCGTCGAACCAGACCTCGCCGGACGTGGGCTCGATCAGGCGCAGGATGCAGCGCCCGGTCGTGCTCTTGCCGCAGCCCGATTCGCCGACGACGCCGAGCGTCTCGCCGGCCATGAGATCGAAGCTGACGCCGCTGACGGCATGCACGCTCTCGACCTCGCGGCCGAGCCAGCCGCCCCTGATCGGGAAGCGCTTGACGAGGTCCTTGACCTGCAGCAGTGGTCCGCTCATGCCGGCTCCGCGACGAGATCGAAGATGCAGCGAACCTTGTGGCCCGGCACGGGTTCGCGCAGGGCCGGCGTTGCTGCTGTGCAGTCGGGCACGGCGAAGCGGCAGCGCGGCGCGAACCGACAGCCGGGCGCCGGATCGACGAGCTTGGGCACCGTGCCCGGAATCTGCTCGAGCCGCACCTTGTGGATCGCCGCCGTGTCGATGCGCGGGATCGAGCGGATGAGGCCTTGCGTGTAGGGGTGGCGCGGGTTGGCGAACAGCTCCTCGACGGTGGCCTCCTCGACGACCATGCCGGCATACATCACGACCACGCGCTGCGCCACCTCGGCCACCACGCCCATCGCGTGCGTGATCAGCATGATCGACATGCCGAGCCGCTCCTTCAGCTCGGAGAGCAGGTCGAGGATCTGCGCCTGGATGGTGACGTCGAGTGCGGTGGTCGGCTCGTCGGCGATCAGCAGCTTGGGGTTGCAGGCCAGCGCGATCGCGATCATCA
The DNA here is from genome assembly GCA_039923815.1 of Caldimonas sp. Taxonomy (GTDB): domain Bacteria; phylum Pseudomonadota; class Gammaproteobacteria; order Burkholderiales; family Burkholderiaceae_C; genus Schlegelella_A. Next base: position 5,953 of record JBDTCA010000452.1, read on the forward strand.
CGCGCTGCCGCATGCCGCCGGAAAACTGGTGCGGGTAGTCGTTGACGCGTCGCTGCGGGGTCGGGATTCGAACCAGCTCGAGCATCTCGACGGCGCGCTCGAGTGCAGCCTTGCGGCCCAGGCCCTCGTGCAGCCGCAGGCTTTCCGCGATCTGCTCGCCGACGCTGTAGA
>JBDTCA010000453.1:0-18264 GCA_039923815.1 Caldimonas sp.
GTAATCGAGCACGGTGCGGTTCGTGTCAAGCTCAGCACGCCCGCGCTGGCCGCCACCGATCATCACCGTGCCATTCGCGTACTGCTTGAACGACAGCGGGCGGCCGGTCGCGCCGACCACCGGCTTGACGAAAATGGCCACCGGCGCGGTGATGGCAAGCATCAACCCGGTCGCGACCATCGGCACCGGCTCTCCAAGCTGTTGGGCGATGCGTCCGGCCCAGGCGCCAGCAGCATTCACCACCGCCGGTGCCTCGAACGCGCCGCGGTCGGTGGCGACCTGCCAGACGCCGTTCATTCGGGCCAGCGCCTGCGCCCGCGTGCCTTCGATGAAGCGCACGCCCATGCTCTCGGCACGACGCTTGAACGCGAGCGTGGTGCGAAACGGCAATGCCGCGCCGTCGCCTCGACAGATGACTCCGCCGACGCAGTGCGGCGCCAAGGCTGGCAGCAATGCCCGCAACTCATCGACTCCGATGATTTCCTCGTGATGAAAGCCGAGCGCCTGCAAAGCGGCAACGCGTGAGCGGAGCGAATCGAGCTCGACATCGTTCTCGGCGATCTTGATCTGACCTGCGCTTTCGAAGCCACAGTCGTCGCCGACCAGATCCTCGATTCGCTGCCAAAGTTCGAGCGCCGCCACGGACAGCGGCACTTCGGCGAAATGCCGGCCCAGCCTGCGAACGCCGCCGGCGTTGACGCCCGAGGCGTGGCGGGCAACGTAATCCTTTTCGAGGACCACGACGCGAAGGCCGGCGCGCGCCAGGTGCAGTGCCGCCGAACAGCCATGGAGGCCGCCGCCGATGACGATCGCGTCGGCAGTCTTCATTCCTGGCGTCGTGGCAGTCGTGGCATCGGTCAGACGCGCACGACGGCCTTGACCGCCGCGTCGCTCTTGGGCAGCGCCGCGAGCTCGGCAACGGTGATCGGCTTGACCGGAGGACGGATGCGGTAGTAGCCGACCTCTTCGGGCGGAACACCACGCGCATCGGCGATGACCTCCGTCACTGTCAGGCCGCAGAGGCGCCCCTGACAGGGGCCCATGCCGCAGCGCAGGAAAGACTTCAGCTGGTTCGGCCCGGGGCAGCCGATGGCGACGGCGTCGACGATCTGCCGCGCAGTCACTTCCTCGCAGCGGCAGACGATGGTGTCTCCCGTCGGCACGCGGAACGCCTTCGCTGGGCGGTAAAGGTGGTCGAGGAAGCTGCGGCCGCGGCTGTAGCGAGCCAGGGTGGCGATGTCACGGCCGGCGTCGGCACGCAATGCCTCCGGCCTGAGTTCGCGAACGATGCGGCTTGCCGCGACTGCGCCACGCGCGGCCGCGGCTTCTGCGCCGGCGATGCCGGCGCCGTCGCCAGCGACGAAGATGCCGTCGATCGAACTGGCGCCTTCGGCATCGAGCGTGGGCGTCCAACAGGCCTGGACTTCATTCCAGTGGTGCGCAATGCCGACCGACATCGCCAGGTTGACATTCGGCACCACACCCTGATGCAGCAACAGGTTATCGACGTCGAGCCGCATCGTGTCCGGCGAGCCGCCCACGCGGTAGACCACGCTGGCCAGGCGACCCTCGCCCTCGGCGCGGATGTCGGTGACGTTGCCGATGACCCTGACCCGCCGGCGTACGGCCCACAGCAGCTTCAGGCCCTTGCTGAGGTAGGGCGAGTGAAGAAAGCCGCCGACATGCGGCCGGGCTGCCTTGCGATTCGCCGACGGTGTGGTGTCCAGGATCGCGTCGATCTTGCCACCGGCGTTGAGGAACTGCCATGCCAGCAGCCAGAGCAGCGGCCCCGACCCGGCCAGCACGGTGCGGCCATCGGGCACCATTGCCGACGATTTCAGCATCGTCTGTGCGGCGCCGGCAGTCATGACGCCGGGCAGCGTCCAGCCCGGGACAGGGAAGGGCCGCTCGAGAGCACCGGTGGCGACGACCACGCGCCGTGCCTGTGTCAGCGTGGAGCCGCCGCCGACAGAAACGCCGATCTCACGTTCAGGGGTCAGACTCCAGACAGTGGCAGCCGACAGGTACTGCGCGCCGCTGGCAACGAAATCGCGCGCCAGCGACTCGCCCGCCCAGTAGTCCGCGCCGAGAACCGACCGGTCTTTCAAGGGTGACTCGGTGACGCCGCGGTAGATCTGACCGCCCGCCGCGGCCTGCTCGTCGAACAGTACGGTGGCCAGGCCGGCACGCGCACAGCGGGTCGCCGCAACGAGGCCGGCGGGCCCGGCACCGATCACCGCGACGGCGTAGCCATCGTGGACGACCGGCGCACCCATCGTCATGGCCGCGCTCATGTGCCGAGCTCCCGCTTTCCGCGCTGGATTGCCACGGCCATGCCGTCGGCAACGCGCACCAGGCAACCCTGACGATTGCCGACACCGTCGATGGTAACGAGGCAATCGAAGCACACGCCCATCATGCAGTACGGCGCCCTAGGAACGCCCGAAACCGGCGTGGTGCGGCAGACGTCGACGCCGGCCGCGAGCATGGCGGCCGCGACGCTGTCGCAGCTGCGCGCCTCGATGGTTCGACCGTCGACGCTGAGTCGCACCGTCGGGGCACTTGCCTCAGGCAGCCTTCTGAACATGGAACCTCCGTGAGCTGAACGCTTGAAATGTTTCTGCCGGCAGCTTCCCCTCGACGATGCGATCGGGCAGCGCCAGGGCGTGATTGGCGGCCAGCGTCACGCCGCTGTGGCAGGTGAAGACGAATGCCCCGGGGCATTCTGTCGACTGGTCGTAGATCGGGAAGCCGTCGCGCGTCATCACTCGCAGCGCAGCCCAGGTGCGCGTGATGTTGAGCGAGGAAAGGCGGGGGAACATCCGCACCGCACGCTCGGCGAGCACGGCGATCACGGCATGACCCACGCTGGGATCAAGGCCGGCCTCTTCTTGCGAATCACCGAGCATCACGCCGCCCTCGTCAGTCTGGCGCACCGTCGACACCGGGTAGTGCAGGAACGGCGCCGTCTTCTCGGTCACGATGAGCTGGCCGCGTTGCGGGCGCACCGGGACGTCCAGACCCACCATCGGACCGAGTCGCGCATTGCCGATGCCTGCTGCGAGCACGACCTTGCCGGCGCGGACCTCGCCACGACCCGTGGCAAGTCGGAACTCGCCGCGGTCGTGTTCGATGCGCTCAACGACATGGTTGCCGAGGTAAGCCACGCCAAGCTGCTGCATGCCTGTATTGAGGGCGCGAAAGAGCTTGAGCGAATTGACGTGACCGTCGAGCTTGGTGTAGCTCGCCCCGACAACATTGGGACCGGCTTCCGGCACTCGCCGCCTGACCTCCGCTGCATCAAGAATCTCCATGTCGTAGTGCGGCATGCCAGGCTGGGCATGCAACCGCTTCATCTGCTCGACACGGACCTCGAGTTCACGTTCGGAAAGCGCGAAGTGAAAGCCTCCGGGCCGTTGAAAGACCACGTCGATGCCGGTCTGCTCGCGCAGCAGATCCGAAAATTCCTGCCAAGCCGCGGCGGATTGCACTGTCCAGGCGCCGTACTGCGGCATGCCGATGCCCTTGTTCTGCACCCATACCAGCGCGAAGTTGCCGCGCGACGCACGGTAGGCCACGTCGCCCTCGTCGAGCACGGCCACACGCTGACCCTTGCGGGCGAGACCCCAGGCGATCGCCGAGCCGACGAGGCCGCCACCGATCACCGCCACGTCATAGTCGATTGCAGTCTTCATCAATCCTTCCCGCGTCCCGAGAGAAGTTTCTCGAGCCCGTAAAGCCGATCCATGGCGATCATGAAGACAACGGTGATGGCGATCACCACTGCCGATACCGAGGTCACCAGCGGATCGATGTTGTCCTGGATGTAGAGGAACATCCGCACCGGCAGCGTGCTGCTGCCGGGCGCGGCGATGAACACGGTCATCGTCACCTCGTCGAAGCTCTGGATGAAGGCCAGCATCCAGCCGCTGGCCACGCCGGGAAGGATCAGTGGCAGGGTGACGCGGCGAAAGACGCTACTGCTGCGGGCGCCGAGCGAGATGGCAGCGTTCTCGAGTGCCCGGTCCATACCGACGGCCGACGCCAGCACCAGCCGCAATGCGAACGGAAAGACGATGACGATGTGGGCGATGACCAGGCCGCCGAACGTTCCGCCGATGCCGATCTGGGTGAAAAAGCGAAGGAACGCGATGCCGAGCACGACGTGCGGGATCATGAGAGGCGACAGGAACAGCGAGGTGAGGGCCTCGCGGCCACGGAAGCGGTAGCGGGCGATGGCAAGGGCCGCCGGAACGGAAAGGGACACCGCGACAGCAGACGACAGCGCCGCCAGGCCGAGGCTGTTCCAGAACGCCGAAATGAATTCGGGATATCGCGCAATGGCACGGAACCAGCGCAACGACCATTCCGTCGTCGGAATCGAAAGGAACCCCTCGGGCGTGAAGGCGACGAGGCAGACGACGACGATCGGCGCCAGCATGAAGACGAGAAAGAACGTGTGGAAGGCGTTCGCCAACAGGCCGTTGCGGTTCATTCGAACACCGCCTTGTAGCGGCGCTCGATCAGCCGGTTGCTGACAAGGATGATGACGACCAATGCCGCCAGCAGCAGCACCGCGACGGCAGCGCCCAACGGCCAATTGAGGGTGTTGAGGAACTCGTCGTAGGCCAGCGTCGAGGCCACCTTGAGGCGCCGGCCGCCGATGATCGCCGGCGTCGCGAAGGCGCTGGCCGCCAGCGCAAAGACGATGATGCTGCCCGACAGCACCCCCGGCATCACCTGCGGCAGGACGACGCGCCGAAGCACCGTCGACTGAGAGGCACCGAGGGAGCGCGCGGCGTTTTCGATTTGCGGGTCCAGGCGCTGCAACGCCGCCCACACCGACAGCACCATGAAAGGCATCAGCACGTGAGTCAGCGCGACGACGACGCCCGTTTCCGTGAACATGAAGGGAATCGGCGTGCTGATGACGCCGAGCGCCAACAGCGCTTGATTGACGACGCCGGTCGCGCCGCCGAACAGCAGCGCCCAGCCAAGCGTGCGCGCGACGACCGAGATCAGAAGAGGCCCCAGGATGATCATCAGGAAGACGCCCTTCCAGCGCGCAGTCATGCGGTTGAGGATGTAGGCCTCGGTCGCGCCGACGACGGCACAGGTAAAGGTCACCCAAAGCGAGATGCGCAGCGTGCGCAAGAACATCTCGCTGAAATACGGGTCGGTGAAAAGCTCGCGCCAGTTTTTCAGGATGTAGACGGTGCGGATGCCTTCCGTGCTGCTGAAGTCGTGGAACGACAGCAGCAGGGTCAGTGCCAGCGGCACGATCACGACGGCCCCGAACAGCGCCATCGCCGGCGCGCTCAGCGCATACGGCAACAGGCCCGGGCCGTGTTCAGACCGCACGGCCCCCATCCCACGTCAGGTTGACGTTCTCACCTTCCTCAGGCGCGGGTTCGCCGGAGTTCTGGCGAATCACCGTCACCACGCCGGCCGCGGTATCGACCTGGTAGAGCCAATGATTGCCCTGGAAGATCCGCGTCGCCACGCGCCCGGCGAGACGCTCGACCCCCCCCGAGGTGAATGCGATCTTCTCCGGCCGGACGCTGACGAAAGCCTCGTTGCCGTAGCACAGTCCGGGTCCGAGAGCCCCACGCGCGATCAAATTGGTTTTGCCGAGGAAGCTCGCCACGAAGGCACTGGCCGGTCGCTCGTAGGCTTCGTGCGGGCGTGCGATCTGCTCGACGCGGCCGGCGTTCATCACCACGACCCGGTCCGACAGCGCCATTGCCTCCGCCTGGTCGTGGGTGACAAGGATGGTGGTGGTACCGACGGTGCGCTGGATCTGGCGCAGTTCGATCTGCATCTCTTCGCGAAGCTTGGCGTCGAGGTTGGAGAGCGGCTCGTCGAGCAGGAGTATTCGCGGCCGGATCACGAGCGCACGGGCCAGCGCGACGCGTTGCTGCTGCCCGCCCGACATCTTCTTGGGGAAGCGATCGGCGAATTCCGCAAGACCGACGAGTTGCAGCGCTTCCCTGACGCGGGTGTCGCGCTCGGTCCGGCCGACCTTGCGCATCTCGAGCCCGAAGGCCACGTTCTCCGCGGCCGTCAAGTGCGGGAACAGCGCGTAGCTCTGGAAGACCACGCCGAGGCCGCGCTCGCTAGGCCGTATCGCGAGCAGGTCTCGGCCTTCCAGCAGAACCGAACCGGAGGTTGCGTCGACGAAGCCCGCGATCATCTGCAGCGTCGTCGTCTTGCCGCAGCCCGATGGACCGAGTAGCGAGATGAATTCGCCCTGCTCGACCGTCAGCGACAGGCCGTCGACGGCGAGATGTTCGCCAAAGCGCTTGGTCAGGCGGTCCAGGGCGAGGTAATTCCCCGTTCCCGAGACCGGTGCGGGAGTCATCAACGCTCGATTTCGCGGTTCCAGCGCTTGGTCCATTCGTCGCGCTTCTCGTTGACGGTGTCCCAATCGATGTTGACGAGCTTGGCGGCACGGTCGCCGATCGGCGCGATCTTCAGCTTCTCGTGGTCGACCTTCGCCTTCTTGTTGACCGGGCCATAGCCGTACTCGATGGCGAGTGCCTGCTGGAAGGTCGGCTCGACCAGCGCCTTGACGAACTCCTGGGCAAGCGGCGAGGCGTCCGGCTTGGCCACGGGGCAGGCGGAAGAGAGCAGCGTGACCGCGCCTTCCTTCGGATAGACGAAGTCGACGGGGAAGCCGGTGACCGCGAACGAGTGCACGCGGCCGGTGCCCCAGACGCCGATGACCGCCTGGCCGCTCTGGAACAGCTCGGTCATCTTGCCAGGTGACGGCTCGTAGGCGAGCACGTTGGGGTTGATCTGCTCCTTCATCACCTTGAAGCCCGGCTCGATGTTCTTCTCGTCGCCACCGTTCATGCGGGCAAACATCACCAGGGTGTAGAGGCCGTACGAGTTGTTGATCGGCGGAATGACCAGCAGCTTCTTGTACTTCGGGTCTTTCAGGTCGTTCCAGGAGGTCGGTGCCGCCCAGCCCTTCTCCTTGAAGATCTTGGTGTTGTACATGATGCCCGTGCCGACCAGGCCGATGCCGACCGCCATGTCACCCTTGTACTTCGCGCTGTCGTAGATGTCGGCCGCAGGCAGGCCCTTGATCGGTGCGCAAAACCCCAGGCTGATCGCGCGGAACATGGGACCGTCGTCGACGATGATGACGTCGATCTGCTGGTTTCCCTTTTGGGCCTGCAACTTCGCAAGGGTGTCCGTGGAGTTGCCGGCGACGTACTCGATCTTGACGTTGTGCTTCTTCTCGAACCCCGGAATGATGTCCTTGCGCATCGTCTGCTCGAACGAGCCGCCGTAGCCCGCGACGAACAACGTCTTCGGCTGCGCCTGCGCAACGACAGCGCCGCAGAGCGCGAGCGCGGCAAACAGGGTCTTCAGCTGGATCGATTCAATCATGGAAATCCTCCGTGGTCTGGCGCCCGCCGGCCGGCAGTCGTCTGGTCGGCATCCTTGCGCCTCGGCGGCAGACCGTCAAATGCCCTTATGCCGCTAAGCTATGCGCAATCCTTATAGGAGCACGACGTGCAGGCCTTGCCATGCGCCACTTGAACTCGCGTCAGGTCGAGGCTTTTCGCGCCTTGATGCTCACTGCCAGCACGGTGCGCGCCGCGGAGATGATGCACATCACCCAGCCCGCGGTGAGCCGACTCGTTCGCGAGCTGCAAGAGGCGCTGCAACTCACCCTGTTCGAGCGTCGTGGTACGCGTCTGGTGCCGACGGGTGCTGCCGTCTCGCTGTTTCGGGAGGTGGAACGCTCGTTCGTCGGCATGGAACGCATCGCTCGCGCGGCGCAGGAGTTGCGGATGCGCCGCGCCGGCGTGCTGCGAGTCGCCGGCATGCCGTCGCTGTGCAACGGCTTCCTGCCGCGCTTTGCGGGTCAGTTTCTCGCCGAGCGTCCAAACCTCGACTTCGCCCTCTTCGGTCTGATCTCGAGCAGCGTGATCGACTGGGTCGTCAGCGACCAGTGCGACATCGGCTTCGCCGCCTCGCCAATGGAGCACGCGCCGACGCATTCGCAACCGATGCCAACGGTGCGTTACGTCGCGGTGATACCCGAGGGCCACCCATTGGCCAGACGTCGGGTGCTGCGGCCGAAGGACTTCGCCGGACAGCCGTTCGTCGCCCTCGGTCCGACAACACCGTCGCGCCACCGCATCGACGAGGTCTTCGCGCGACACGGCGTCACGCGCAGCGTCCGGGTCGAGACCCCGCTGTCGGAGATCGCCTGCGCGCTGGTCGCATCCGGCCTGGGGTTGTCGATCTGCGACCCGTTCACCGCCGACGAGTACGCGACCCGCGGTGTCGTCTCGCGACCGTTCGAGCCGGCCCTGTCATTCGAGTTCGCCGCGCTCTGGCCATCGCATCGCGCGCTGTCGCCGGTGGCCGGCGAGTTCATCGCCGGCTTCGCCACACACATCGAGGCGTTCCACCGGTAGACCGTGACCGTCGAGCGGCAGTCGGAGAACCGCTGTCCGGCTTGAAGACCAACGGGAGACCGCGCGTCGCGGCAAAGCGTCTTACCGCCTCTTCGGACACGCCGCGTATGCCTGTCGGGTAGGACCGCCTACGAAACCGCAAGCGCCGCCGGCGTAGGCATCACCGGCGACATCAGCCTCTACAACATCGGCAGGCCGCGCTCTAGCCATCGAGCTGGAAATCCGGACGTGGTGTACTTCGCATCGCTGCATCAGCCTTCGGCGGACGCAGCGTGAACCCGCAGGCCTACGAAACTTCGTTCGTAATCCGTTCAGATCGGCGGGGCCAGCTCTCTGTGCGCGGACGACGAGGCTCGGTGAGAAGTCTCCTAGCCGATCAACCGACCCTTCACGGTCGTCAATCACCTTCGGGTTTCTTCACATGATCCTTGGCATCGACCTCGGCACCACCAACTCGCTCGCGGCCGTGTGGCAGGGAGAAGCTCAGCTGGTGCCCAACAAGCTCGGCTTCGCGCTCACTCCCTCCGTCGTCAGTCTCGATCAAAACAACGAGATCCTGGTCGGGGCGGCTGCTCGCGAGCGGATGACAAGCCATCCTGAGCGGACCGCGGCCGCCTTCAAGCGCTACATGGGAACGGCTCGCAAGATTCCACTCGGCGAGCTCAGCTTCCGCGCCGAGGAGCTGTCGTCTTTCGTGATCCGCGCGTTGCGGGACGATGCGCAGGAATTCCTGGGTCATCCGGTCGAGGAAGCGGTCATCACCGTCCCGGCGTACTTCAGCGACGCACAACGCCGTGCGACCCGCCTGGCAGGCGAGCTCGCTGGCCTGAGGGTGGATCGCGTGCTCAATGAGCCGACAGCGGCTGCGTTGGCCTACGGACTCGTTGCCGCCGAGTCGAAGGAAAACGGCCCGGTGCTGGTGTTCGATCTGGGCGGTGGCACGTTCGATGTTTCGGTGCTCGAGATGAACGACGGAGTCATCGAGGTTCGAGCCACGGCGGGTGACAACTTCCTCGGCGGTGAAGACTTCGACGACGTCGTGGCCGGCTGGTTTGTCGGCGAGACCGGCATCCCTGCGCCGGATCCTCTGCTGCCGGGGCCGAACGGACAGTTTCTTGCCGCACGGCTGCGCCGTGAAGCGGAAAAGGCGCGGCGCACGCTCACCTCCAGACCCACGGCGCCGATGCAATTGAACCTGCCGGGTGGCGGAACCGCAGAGGCCGAACTCAGCAGCGAGGTATTTGCACGACTGGTCGAGCCGTTGCTGGACCGCCTGCGTCACCCCGTTGCCCGCGCCTTGTCGGACTGTCGAATTCGACTGGATGAGCTCGCGCACGTCGTGCTCGCGGGCGGAGCCACGCGCATGCCGATCATTCGGCGCGAAGCCGCGAGACTGTTCGGCCGGCTGCCCCTTCAACGGATGAATCCGGATGAGGTGGTGGCACGGGGTGCAGCTGTGCAGGCAGGGCTGAAGATGCGTTCGGCCGGCCTTGACGACATCGTTCTCACGGACGTGGCGCCGTACACGCTGGGCATCGAGGTGCAGGGCGGATCAATCGGGTACGACACTGGAAGGTTGCTGCCGGTCATCGAGCGCAACACGGTGGTGCCTGTCAGTCGGATGAAAAGCGTGGTCCCGTCTCGGGACTTTCAGCGGCAGGTCCAGATCCGCATCTTTCAGGGCGAGGCCCGGCTCGTTCGCGACAACATCCCGCTCGGAGAGTTCGACCTCGCCCTGTCGCCCCGCCGCATCGCCGATCAATCGATCGAAGTGCGATTCACCTATGACGTGAACGGCATCCTCGAGGTCACCGCCCGTGCCGAAGCCGATGGTGCGAGCGAGCGCGTCGTCATCCGCCGTGGCCCCGACTCACCAGATCCTCTCGGCGCTGAGAAAAGACTGGCGATGCTCTCGGCATTGAAGATCCATCCCCGCGACCAAGCCGTCAACAGACTCCTGCTGGCTTGCGCCGAGCGCATGTTCGAAGAATGGCTCGGCGCGGAGCGAACCGCGCTTGGCGAGGCCATTGCCGGGTTCGAAAGAGCGATCGCGAGCCAGGAACCCGATGCAGTCGCGCGGGAGGCTGCGAGACTCACCGATCTCATCCGCGATACCGAAGCCGGTCTCTCACCATGATTCAAACGCCTGCCGCTTCTGACTGGACGGCCCTCGGCATCGATCCGACCACCGATGCGGATGAAGTACGTCGTGCTTATCGCGCACGCCTGCGCGACGTTGGCCCGGAAGCCGATCCGGAAGGATTCCAGACGCTTCGGGCGGCTTATGAAAAGGTCCTGGCCGCTGTCGATGACGCGCGTTCGACGCCCCGATCCGACGAAGGTGACCATGACGCAGCGCTTGTCGATCGTTTCCTCTCCGACCTGTTGGCTCGCCGGTCGGCAGGCGACGAGGCCGGAGCCATCGCGCTCGTCGACGAGGTGCTCGCCTCGCACCGTCCGGGCACCGCAATGGCCGAGATGCTGGCGGACAGTCTCATGGAGCACTTGTCCCTGGCCCGCAACATCTCGCCCCGGCTGTTCCGGCATCTGGCAGACCGACTCGATTGGCGAGATGTTCAGGGCCGGTCCGCCCGGGATGACCCCGAACGTCACGCCCTGGTGCTCGACCGCATCGCCGCCGAGGACTGGTATGGCGAACTGGCGGGCAGCCCAGGCGATCCGGACCGCCAGATCGAGACGATCATGGCCAGCGATCGAGAGCGCGCGGCAGCGGCCCTGCGCGCTTCGCCGATTTCACAGGAGCAGCGCCAGCACGTCCGCAATCTGTTCGAACAGCTGATGTCGCATGCGACTTTCGTGCTGACGCGGTTCGACGGCGGGACCCTCGCACTTCTGCGCGAAGCGGTCGAGGGACCGCCGCTGCTTGGTGAACCCACGGTGGCGCCGCCCGTACCGCTGACCGCCGCGACCACCTCGCCTGCGCAGCTCGTATCGCCGCAGCGCCGCAATCTCATCCGCATCGGCGTGTTCGGCCTGTTGGGCGCGGTCGTCGCTGGAAAGCTCATCTACTCGTCGAAGTCGTCCGACGGTGGCGCCAGCACGGCGCTGGCCAAGGACATCGCATTGCCGATGCTCAAGGATCCGAAGACGGCGTGGCTCGAGCTCGTGCCCGGACCCGATGGCGTCAAGGTCGACTGGGCGCCCGTGATGCGAATGCGAAATGCGATCAAGGAGCTTCACGTCGGCTACAACGAAGAAATGCCGACCACGCTGTTTCCGCTGCCGACGTCCGATGTTGCGATCGGCTTCATCGCGCCGCCGACACTGACCACGATCTCGATGCGCATCTTGTACAGCGACGGCACGTGGTCGACGGTGAGGCAATACAACATCAGGAAGGCGGGACAGTGATGGAAGACATGAAGGTGTTCCATGCCGCCAGACGATTGGAATCGGGCGAGCGGGCGTGGGCCTATGCAGTCGGCGCGATGTACCACGTGGCGCATGGATTCGCTGCCGATGGCGTCGACCCGCTGTGCGCTGGCGACTTCCAGAAAGACATGCTTGCGCGCGATTGGGGCATCCGCGATCGCCAAACGCTTGTCGCGCAACTGACTGAACTCGGCGCCGAGGGACATCGGCACAGCCATGCCGCCAGATTGCGCTACTACGCGATGCAGTGGCGACCTGCGATCGCGTCGATTCGGGAGGAGTTGCGCGCGTTGGTTCGAGACGGTGACGACGACGCTGCCGCGAACCTGTGGCGTCTGGACGCGGTGCAGGCAGGCGAGCGCGGGATCCGCAGTTCGACCCTGCTGGCTTTCGACGCGGCGCGCGGCGTCATGCTCGCCCGCGCCGGACTCATGCTCGACTGGCTGACGGAGGATGAAGCCTGGAGCTACCTTGTCGACATTGCGCGCGACGTGCAACGCAGCTACACGTCGTGGGCGGCATACGGCGCCGACTTCGTGCTCTCGCGCGACGTCTGGCGAGGTGGTTCGACTCCGGACGCGTTCAACACGGCGGTCGACATGCTGCTGCACGATCAGGCCAGCCCGTGGGTCGCCCTTCCTTGGGAATTGCCGTTCTCGACCCGGCCCCTGACGCCGGTCGAACCGGACAAACCGATGTGGACGCTGGAACGCCGTTGACAACAACATGCGCGTTCGATCCGGTGGAATACCTCCCGTCCGCACTGATCCGGCAGGTCCAAATCGGCATGCCTCTTATGGATGCGTCGGTCCCTCTCTCTCGCTCGAATCCCGAGCCGGCTGCTGGACCCGCCGAATCGCGTCGAGCAGCGGCGCAAGTTGGGGATGTCGAAGCAGGTACATCGTGTTGCCCATGGTCGACGCGAACGCGGCCGGGACGGGATTCACGCGGACCAGCGTGTCACCGAGCTCACCCGGCAGCTGCTCTGGAGAATTCTCGTAAGCGCGGTCGTGGCGCCGACCGGCGTGGGCCGTATGGAACTTGCGTTCGTACGAAAAGTCTTCGAGCAGATCGTCGAGCATGACCGCGGCCCACAAGTCGTACACGTCGAAGTCGCAGGCGTAATTCATCATGTCGGTGGTGAACCCGCCGGGGGGCCGGACGTTCATCTCGAGCGCGACGTATGAGCCGTCGGGGCGGGCGAAGAATTCGAGATGGAAGAATCGCCGGCGCAGTGCAAAAGCCTCGAGCGCCCGCCGGCCGACCTGCTCGAGCGCCGGCGGAATGCTGCGAAGGGAGTAATAGAAGCCATCGAGCACGCCAGCTCGCACCTCCATGATGCCCCTGTCGTAGGCATGGGACGTGCAGAACACCACGCACCCCGACCGATCCACCAGGCCATCGAAGGTCACGATGACGCCTTCGACGAAAGGCTGCACGACGTGACCTTCGAGCGGCAGCCCGAGCGCGGCGTCGAGCTCGGCTTCGGTCGACACCCGGAAGGTCGACGTGGCACCCGAACCGCTGTCCGGCTTGAAGACCAACGGCAGGCCGTGCGTCGCGGCAAAGCCTCTTACAGCCGCTTCGGACACGCAGCGGATGCCCGGCGGGCAGGGCACGCCGGCCTTCTCGAAACACTCGGCCATGGCCGACTTGCTGCGAAGACGCGTCACGTCGCTCGCCGTGAGGCCTTCGATGCCGAGATCGTCTCGGAGGCGGCCTTCGAACTCGAGCCAGTGCTCTCCGTTGGATTCCACGAAGTCGATTCCACCGTGCTCGGCGATCATCGACCGGACGATGCCGAGCAAGACCTCGTACTCACCCATCCGCGGCTCGAACACATAGGCTTCGAGTGCATCGCGTGCTTCGGTCGGCAGGTCGTGCTCCGGCATGTCACCCACCGCGAGCACATTTGCGCCGCGAGAGTGCGCCGCGACGCAGAACAGGTGCGAGTTCGGTGGAAAGCCTGGCGACAGGTAAAGGATCCGCACCTTGTGTTGCCTCACCTCTCAGCCTCGCCTCATCAGCCAGCCGATGCCGTTCCAGATCTGAAACGGAGTTTCATCGGCGCGCAAGACCAGCAGATTCGCGCGCTGCGCGAGCGCCAGCACCTCGCGATTGGCATCCTCGCGAGACCGTCCGTACGCGTAGTTGAAGAGAACGAAATCGCCGCCCGGTCGAAGCACACGACTGACCTCCCGAAAGTGGCGCTCGACGAGCGCGTGTCCGGAGAGCACGAGGTACGGAAACACGTCGACGCTGTAGACGAGGTCCATCGACCCGGCGCTGAAATCCGAGAGATCCTGTCCAGTCGTCATCCGGGCACTGGCATTCGACAAGCCCTCGAGCCGACGCGTGGCCGCCGAGATCATCCCCGCAGAGACATCCGTTCCGACCACGGAACGCATGCGCGAGCACAGGGGAACCATCAGGCGGCCGATGCCGCATCCGACCTCCAGGGCATCGCGCTGCCTCGCGAGTACGCCCCAGTCTTCCAGCACGCCGATCACTTCGTCGGTCGCGGCGGCGAGTAGCGTGGGGCTTCCGAGCGAGTAGAGCGCGACACTCGATTCCTCGCTTTCCGCGACAGACGCGTCGAAGAGCTTTCGGCATCTCTCGATGCCGTCCTCTGCGGCACTGGCGACCTCCGGGGAATCCAGTCGCTGGCGGATCATCCTGACGATGGTTCGGCAACCGGCCTCGTTGTCGGCGAGGTGGCGCGCGAGTTCGCGAAGCCTTGCCGGCTCGCCGGCCAGGCCAGGCAGGGTGCGAGCCAGCCCTTCCGGATCTTCCGTGAGCTGGACGAGTTCCATCACGACGATCGACGCGGAGGCCTCGCATCGCAGATAGCGGTCGACGACGCGCTGGATGTCGGCAGCCGCGGTCTTCATGAGGCCCGGTTCAGTTCGCCCGGCATTGCTCGAGTGCGACCTTCATCGCGCTGCGCGCATGCTCGAGCGTCGTGTCGATGTCGGCCACCCGATGGGCATGGCTGATGAACCACATGTGACGAGGATGCAGCAGCACGCCACGCACCAGCATCGCCTCGCAGAACGCTGTCCGCAGGGCATCGTTCGTCTCGGGGTGCGGATGGTCGAACCTCAGGAAAGGCATCGGCGGGAAGGGCTCGCCGTAGCTCAGCGCCGGGGCGTCGAGCTCACGAGCGATGGCGTTCAGACCGTCGATGAGCCGCTGGCCGAGCGCCCAGACGTGGCCCGCGACATCACGTTCCTCGACGATGCGCAGGGTGGTGAGGGCGGCGGCCATGGCCGCGGTGTCGCCGTGGTAGGTCGCCGAGAGGTGCATTCCGGCGGCGCTGTTCATGACGTCGCGCCGCCCGACGACGGCAGCGATGGGCCAGCCGTTGCTCAGCCCCTTGCTGACGGTGGTGAGGTCCGGCGTCAGGCTGAAGCGCGCCTGTACGGAGCCGGGCGCCGTCCGGAACGCGGTCTTGACCTCATCGAGGACAAAGAGTGCTCCGTGGCGATGCGTGACCTCCTGAATGCCTTGAAAAACTTCGCGCGTCGGCGGCATCACCATTTCGGGCGCGAGGATGACGGCCGCGATCTCGCCAGGGTACGCACTGAAAAGGGCCTCGAGCGATTGCGGGTCGTTGCTGTCGAACTCGAGAACCTGAGTGTCGAGACCGGCCGGGACCGAGGGGTCGAGAGGAAGACACCAGTCATGCCACCCGTGATAGCCGGCGCGTGCGACACGGCGACGGCCGGTGGCGCGCCTTGCGATGCGCAGGGCCGCAGTGGTTGCTTCGCTCCCGGTTTTCAGCAGCACGGCCATGTCGGCGGCGGCGAAGCGCTCGACCAGCGCCTCGGCGAAAACAACGTGCTGGGGCCGATTCATCGAGAGCAGCGGCCCTTGCTCAAGCTCCTCCCTCGCCGCCGCGTCGACCTCAGGATCCGCATAGCCGAGCAGGAATGCGCCGAAGGCCATCAGGAAGTCGATGTACTCGTTGCCGTCGACATCGGTGATGCGGCAGCCACGGCCGCGCTGGATGTACATCGGCGAGCGCTCGGGCGTCGTGAGCACGCGCCCGGACAGGTGGTGGGCGCCCGGAATGACGCGCTCTGCGCGCGCGAGCCACTCCCGGGACGACCTGTAGCGTTCTTCCATCATCTCTTTGCCTTGCACTGCACCGCGGCCGACCCGGGGGCCGCTGCTGCCGGAGCACTTCCGGCAATCATCAAGGGGCCACCATTGCGCACGCTGGGCAACCACCATGCCGAGCCGCTGCCGCGCATCGGGCAAGCGGCCGCCCGACGGTCGTGCCGGTGCAATCGGCCCCGGTACAGTTCACTGTGCAACTGGAGTCGCGATGAACGAAAACCCCGAGCAGGCCTACACCGATCTTCTGAGCCAGCTGGCGAGCCCTTCGGGAACGACGCCGGAGCTGCTGGCCGGCAAGTTGCGCGATGTCGAGCGCATGCACTCGATGGGACAGCTGACGGACTGGCAATTGCAGAACGCGCAAGAAGCCTACGCCCGGGCCCCCGCCAGCAAGTTGGCTGGAGCGGCTGAGTGGGTGCTGGACAAGACGAAGGAAGGCCTGCATGCCGGCGTGGATCGGGTCAGCGACTACACCCGGGTGGCGGTGAACACGTACACCCTGCGCGAGCCCGTCAGAGCCATCGTGATCGCCGCCGTCACGGGCGCGCTGCTGATGGGCCTGGTCTCGCGCCTGGTGCGTTCGGGCGCCCGACGGGTCGAACGCCGGCTTCGCCGATGACCGCGCAACAGGCTGTGCTGCAAAAACCGCACGGGTGCGTCTGATGGACGTGCTGCACCGCAACCACGTCACGGTCCGAGGCCGCGGTCCGGTGAGCCTGGTTTTCGCCCACGGCTTCGGCTGCGATCAGAACATGTGGCGCCTGCTGGCGCCTCGCTATGCGGCTCGGTTCCAGACCGTCACGTTCGACCACGTGGGCAGTGGCAAATCGGATCTCACGGCGTACGACCGCGACAAGTACCAGTCGCTCGAGGGATATGCCGCCGATGTGCTCGAAATCGTCGATCAGGTCGCGGTCGGGCCCGTGATCTTCGTGGGTCATTCGGTGTCGGCGATGATCGGCATGCTTGCCGGTCTGAAGAGTCCCGAGCGGTTCGCGGGCCACATCATGGTCGGACCGTCGCCGTGTTACATCAACGACGCTGACTACGTCGGCGGGTTCAGTCGAGAAGACATCGACTCGCTGCTCGAGACGCTCGAGTCGAACTACCTGGGCTGGTCGGCAAGCACGGCCCCGGCCATCATGGGGGCGCCGGATCAGCCCGCCCTTGCCGAAGAACTTACCGCGAGCTTCTGTCGAACCGACCCGGAGATCGCCAAGCAGTTCGCTCGGGTGACCTTCACGGCGGACAACCGCGCCGACCTTTCCAAGCTGGTGGCACCGGTGCTGGTCCTGCAGTCGTCCAACGATTTCATCGCTCCGTTGGCCGTCGGGGAGTACATGCGCGACCATCTCCCCAACGCCATGCTCCGTGTCGTCGAGAACAACGGCCATTGCCCGCATCTGAGTGCGCCCGGTGCGAGTGCCAGCGCCATGGACGAGTTCATCGCTTCCATAGGCGTGTGACCCATGGCGTGGGAGCCTCCCGTGTTGCCTGGTGCGGACCAGCTGTTCGAGGAGATGCCTTGCGGCCTGCTGGTGACCGGGGTGGATGGAACCATCCTGCGGGTCAACCACACGTTCTGTACCTGGGTCGGGCTCGGCGCAGACGAGCTGGTTGGGCGGAAGAAGCTGCAAGACCTCTTCACCATGGGCGCACGGATCTTCCACCACACGCATTGGCTGCCGATGCTGGAGATGCAGGGCTCCATCTCCGAAGTGAAGTTCGACGTCAACGGCAAGGGCGGAGCAAAGATTCCGATGCTCCTGAACGTCATCCGCAGGCGGTCCGGCTCGGGTGACTACGACCAGGTGTCGGCGGTCATCGCCGAGGAACGCAACAAGTACGAGAGCGAGCTGGTGGCGGCACGCAAGCGCGCCGACGCCTCGGTCGTTCTCGAGCAGGACCGTTCACTGTTCGCCGAGCAGATGATCGGGATCGTCAGCCACGATCTCAGGAATCCCCTGGCGGTCGTGATGGCCGCCACCACCGTTCTCGAAAGAAGCGGCGAACTCACCTCCGAAAAGTCGCGCCGGATGCTGGCCAGCATCGTGCGAGCTGGCCAGCGCTCACGGCGCCTCATCGAAGACCTCCTCGATTTCACCGCCGCCCGGGTGGGGCGCGGACTGGTCGTGGATCGTCAGCGCGCCGACCTGCACCAGATCGCCGGCAGGGCGGTCGAGGAGATGAGCGTCGCGTTTCCCGACCGGAAAATCCTGCAACGAGCGGAAGGCGACGGCGTCGTCCTGGCGGACTCCGACCGACTGGTGCAATTGCTCGGAAACCTCATCGGAAACGCCTTGACCTATGG
>JBDTCA010000454.1:0-4827 GCA_039923815.1 Caldimonas sp.
TGACCTTGCGGCCGTCGTCGAGCACGCCTTTCGGTGTGCGGATCCATTGCCAGACCTGCGAGCGGCTGATCTCGGCGGTGGCGGCGTCTTCCATGAGGTTGTGGATCGGTACGCAGCCGTTGCCGGCGAGCCAGGCGCCGAGGTAGTGGATGCCGACGTTGATGTTCATGCGCAGCCCCGCCTCGGTGATCGGTGCTTCGGGCCTGAAGTCGAGCAGGTCGGCAGCGACGACCTTGACGTCGGGCTTCTGCTTGTCGAACTGGTTCGGCCGGTCGCCAAGCACCTCCACGAACTCCTTCATCGACGCTTCCACGAGGCCCGGGTGCGCGACCCAGCCGCCGTCGTAGCCGTCGGTGGCGTCGCGGCGCTTGTCGGCAATGATGCCGGCCATCGCGACCTCGTTCCTCGCGGCGTCGTTCTTGATCGGGATGAGTGCGCTCATGCCGCCGATCGCCGGCGCGCCGCGCTTGTGGCAGGTCTGCAGCAGCAGCAGCGCGTAGGCCCGCATGAAGGGCGCCGTCATCGTCACCTTGGCGCGATCGGCCAGGCAGAAGTCCTTGTCGAGCTTGAACTTCTTGATGCAGCTGAAGATGTAGTCCCAGCGGCCGGCGTTGAGGCCGGCGCTGTGCTCGCGCAGCTCGTACAGGATCTCGTCCATCTCGAACGCGGCGAGGATGGTCTCGATCAGCACCGTCGCCCTGATCGTGCCCTGCGGCAGGCCGAGTTCCTTCTGCGTCATCACGAAGACGTCGTTCCACAGCCGCGCCTCCAGATGGCTCTCGAGCTTGGGCAGGTAGAAGTACGGGCCGGCGCCACGCGCCAGCAGCTCCGCGGCGTTGTGGAACATGAAGAGGGCGAAGTCGAAGATGCCGCCGTGGACGCGCTGGCCGTCGACGGTGACGTGCTTCTCGTCGAGGTGCCAGCCGCGCGGCCTGACCTGCAACGTCGCGATCTTGTCGTTGAGCTTGTAGCGCTTGGTGCCTGCGGGAGTCGTCTGCGAGAAGGTCAGCGTGCGGCGGATCGCCTGGCCGATGTTGATCTGGCCCTGGATCTGGTTCGACCACAGCGGCGAGTTCGAGTCCTCGAAGTCGGTCATGTACGAATCGGCGCCGGAATTGAAGGCGTTGATCACCATCTTGGCGTCGACCGGCCCGGTGATCTCGACGCGTCGGCACTGCAGGGCGGCCGGCACCGGCGCGACCTTCCAGTCGCCGGCGCGCACCGACGCCGTCCCGACGAGGAAGTCGGGCCGTTCGCCGGCGTCGAGTCGCTTCGCGCGCTCGACGCGCGCCGCCAGCAGCTCCTGGCGACGCGGCTCGAAGGCGCGATGCAGCTTGGCCACGAGTTCGAGCGCAGGCAATGTCAGCACGGCCTCGAAGCCGGGCAGGATGGGCGCATTGATCTGCACGCCGGCAGGCAGGGGACGGGTCATCGGAAAGCTTTCAGGAGGCATTGGGTCAGGCGGCAAAGAAATCGAGCACGTCGGCAAGCGACGAGCCAGTGCGGGTGGGCTCGGCGCCGAGTTCGTCGAGCGGCAGGGCGAAGCGGTTGATCCAGAGCGTGGTGAAGCCGAACCAGGTCGCGCCGATGGCGTCCCAGCAGTTCGACGAGACGAACAGCACCTCGCCCGCGGCCAGCCCGAAGGCGGCCGTGCCGAGCGCGTAGGTCGACGGGTCGGTCTTGAAGCGGCCGCTGCTCTCGACGCTGAGCACCGGGTCGAGCAGATCGCGGAAGCCGGCGTGGTGCACCACCGCCTCGAGCATGTCGGGATCGCCGTTGCTGAGCACGCCGGCGCGGATACCGCGGCGCTGCAATTCGCGCAGCACGCCCTCGTTCTCGGCAAAGGGCGTCAATTTCTCGTAGGCGCCCATGAGCTCGGCTTCGGCCTCGGCGGGAAGCGCGAGGTCGAGCCGGCGAGCGGCATAGCGAAGACCGGCGCAGGTGCAATCGCGAAAGCTGCGCGTCCGCCCGCTCATCGATGTCAGACGCGTGTATTCGATCTGCTTGTCGCGCCAGAGCACGCCCAAGCGCTCGCCGGCGCCCGGGAAAAGCCGCTCGGCGACGACGCCGACGCTGTAGACATCGAACAGCGTGCCATAAGCGTCGAACAGCACGGCACGGGGTGGAGGCAGGGCCATGACGCTAATTTAGGCGATGTCCAGCCAGGCGATGTCCGGCCAAGGTGATGTCACCGCAGGCCATGCGAGCCAGGCGAAGTCTCAGGCCCGGCCCTCGGGGCGGCCGCGCAGCCGGCGCAGCCCGCGCTTGACCGCCAGGCGAAAGCGCTGCCGGTTGATGATGCGGATCGTCGACCAGCCGGTGCGGTCGCAGGCGAACGCCCGCCTCGGCGCTGCGACCGATCCGTTCGGTGCGGCGGAGAGTCCCCCGGCCGCGATCGCGCGCAGCGACGGGGGATGGCCGGGCGGCCTGTGCGCCTCGAGCCGCACGACCGACAGGCCGGCGGCTTCCAGCGTCTGCCGCAGCGTAGCTTGCGAGAAGTGATAGACGTGAGCGACGTGGAGGTCGTTGAGCGACGAATAGGCACCGACATCGGGCACGTCGACGTAGATGTGGCCGCCAGGGGCGAGAAAGCCGGTCAGCCGTGACAGCGTCGCGACCGGGTCGGCGACGTGCTCGAGCACGTGGATCATCGATACCAGACCGACCTTGCCACGCCAGCGCGCCGGCATCGCCGCCTCGCTGGCGACTGTGTCGGCGCCGTGCTGCTCGCTCGCGTAGGCACGGAAAGCGTCGTTGGGTTCGACGCCCAGCAGGGGGCCGGTGAAGCCACCGCCGCGCAGGGCCTTGAAAAGCGTGCCCTCACTGCAGCCGACATCGAGCATCGCGAGTGCGTCGTCGAGCACGCCGGCGCCCTGGAGAAAGGCGACCGTCGCGTCGAGGCGCGCTCCCTTCTTCATCTGGCGAACGTAGCCTTCGCTCGGCTCGACCACGCCCTGGTAATAGGCGCGGTAGTCGTTGCGATAGAAGGCGTCGAAGGAGGCGGCCGTCAGGCGCGGCCGCGTCTGGACGAGGCCGCAGCCGAGGCAGCCGACGGTTGCCAGGCCCATGCCGTAACGATCGATCGACGCCAGCGGCTGGAACGCGACCTGCCCGCACAGCGCGCAGGCCACCGATTCCTTGGCGGCCGCGGCGTAGTCGAACGTGCGGGCAATCACCGGGGCCGGGACATGCCCGGCGCCCATCAGGCCGAGAGACATTCCTTCATGAAGACCTTGCGCTCGTCACCCTTCTTGCCCGTGGCGTCGACATTGCATTTCTTCATCTTGTTCTGCTGCGTCATCGGCTTGCCGGCGGACAGGCAGGTCTTCATGAACGACTTGCGCTCGTCGCCCTTCTTGCCGACGGCTTCCTTGTTGCAGTCGCCCATCTTCGATTGCTGCGTCGTCATCGGCGCGCTGGCGGCGGCCATCGCGGGCGCTTCCTTGTGCGCGGCGGCGAACGCCGAAGTGGAGAGGGCGAGGGCCAGGGACAAGGCGAGGAATGGCTTCATGGGGTGCTCCGGAGGGGTGGCTTGAGGCCGCCCGTCCGGGCAGCCAGCCGGGATTGGAGCATGCCGCCGGTGCAGCCTGCAAGCCTCGCGACCGGACCTCGCCGGGCGCGCTAGAAGATGCGGCGCGGGTGCGCCAGTGCTTCGTGTGCCGAGTGCAGCCGCCGCACCAGCACCTTGATGAAGGAGTCGTGGAAGAGGTGGCGCGTGTTGGCGCTGACCTGCAGCAGCGTCTCAGGCGAGAACGAGATCGTCGTCGCCGGCTCGGTGACGATGACGTCGGTGCTGTGCTTCTTCAGCTCGGCGCTCGGCGCGAGGTACGCCATCTCGCCGACCGACGTGCCGGCGCCGAGCTGCGCCACCTTCTTGCCGTCGCGGAAGACTTCGACCTCGCCCTGCGCGATGATGTGAAAGCTGTTGCCTTCCTCGCCCTTGCGATAGAGCGCGTGGCCGAAGTGGAATCGCTGCCACCTGGCGCGGTGCACGACCTCCCAGAGCTCGACGTCGCCGAAGTTCTGGAAGAACTCGAGCGTGCGCAGCAGCGTGAAGCGCTCCGAGTCGAGCACGCCCTGGAACTGGCCGCGCGGTACCTGCTGGGTCGTGACGAGCGCCGATAGGGCCTGGGCGAACTCGGCCCAGTCGGCATAGCGGTCACCGGGCTGCTTGGCGAGCGCCTTCAGGATCACGGCGTCGAGCCCCGCCGTGACGCCGGCCCGGATGCCGACCAGCGGCGTCGGCTTGACGTTGTATATCTGATGCATCATGGCCGACTGCACCTGCGCATCGAAGAGCGGCCGGCCGGCGATGAGGTGATAGAGCACGGCGCCGAGCGAGTAGATGTCGGCCCGGCAATCGAGCGTGCCGCCATCGAGCTGCTCGGGCGACATGTAGGCCAGCGAGCCGACGCGATGGATCTGCGTCACGTCGCTGCCGAGATTGAGGACGCTGCCGAAGTCGCTGATCTTGACGTCGGTGATGGTGCCGTTGTTGAGCACCGCCAGCAGGTTGGCCGGCTTCACGTCGCGATGGATCAGGCCCTGGCGATACACGTAGCCGAGCGCCATCGCGCACTTGAAGCCGATCTCGACGACGAGCTCGAGCGAGAGCAGCTGGTCGGCGCGGCAATACGGCCGCAGGGTGCTGCCGGCCACGTACTCCATCACCAGATAGGGCGCCACCGGGTCGGGAATGGCGTCGAAGATCTGCACCACGTTCGGATGCTGCAGCTTGCCGACGAGCGCGGCCTCGGCCGCGAAGAAGCGTTCCGAGTAGTGGCCGTCCATCGGATCGGCGGTGTTGCCTGCCCGCACGCGCTTGAT
>JBDTCA010000455.1:0-4103 GCA_039923815.1 Caldimonas sp.
GCGCGCCATTTGGCGAAGCGTGCGCCCATCGACGCGTATTCCGCGAGCCGGTCGCGCAGGCCATCGAGTCCTTCGGTCACTTGCTCGCCGGCGTGGCCGGCGAGCGGCTTCGCGCCGGCGTCGACCTTGATGCCGGGGATGATGCCGGCGGTGATGAGCGCCTCGGCGAACGGAAGGCCACCGTTCGTCTTCTGGCGCAGGGTCTCGTCGTAGAGGATCGCGCCGCTGATGGATTCGCCGAGGCGAGGCGTCGTGACGATCATGTCGCGATAGGCGCGCCGCGCTTCGGCGGTTTGCGGGATGCCGAGTGCCGCAAAGCGCTTGTTGCAGGTGGGTGTGCTCTCATCCATGGCGAGCAGGCCCTTGTCGTCGGCCACGAGTGCCGCGGCGGTGTCGACCAGCTTTTTCGCATTCAACTCCAGCGTGCCCATGTCAGGCCCCCTTCTTCGCTGCCACCGGACCGGCGATCGCGCGGTCGACGATGGCTTGTGCTTCCTTCAGGATCTTCTGGAGGTGGTCGGCGCCCGCGAAACTTTCGGCGTAGATCTTGTAGATGTCCTCGGTGCCCGAAGGCCGGGCCGCGAACCAGCCGCTCTTCGCGGTCACCTTGATGCCACCGATCGCGGCGCCGTTGCCCGGCGCCTTGTCGATCACGCTTTCGATCTTCTCGCCCGCCAGCTCGCGGGCATCGAGAGCCTCCGGCGACAGCGCCGCGAGCAGCTTCTTCTGCTGCACCGTCGCCGGCGCATCGACGCGGTCGCTGGCCGGCTCGCCGAGCGCGCCCGTCAGCTCCGCGTAGGCGCGGGCCGGGTCGCGGCCGGTGCGCGCCGTGATCTCGGCCGAGAGAAGCGCCGGCACGATGCCGTCCTTGTCGGTCGTCCAGACCGTTCCGTCGCGGCGCAGGAAGGACGCGCCGGCACTCTCCTCGCCGCCGAAGCCGAGCGAACCGTCGAGGAGGCCATCGGAGAACCACTTGAAGCCGACCGGCACTTCGTAGAGCTTGCGGCCGAGGCGCGCCGTGACCCGATCGATGAGCTGGGTGCTGACGACGGTCTTGCCGACCGCTGCCGAGGCCGGCCATTGCCGCCGACTGCGGAACAGGTCGTCGATCATCACCGACAGGTAGGCGTTCGGCGGCAGCAGGCCGGCGGGCGTGACGATGCCGTGGCGGTCGTGGTCGGTGTCGCAGGCGAAGGCGATGTCGAAGCGGTCCTTGATGCCGATCAGTCGCTGCATGGCGTAGGGCGACGACGGATCCATGCGGATCTGGCCGTCCCAGTCGAGCGTCATGAAGCGAAAGGTCGGGTCGACGGCGTCGCTCACGACCGTGAGGTCGAGCCGGTAGTGCTCGGCGATGCGCGGCCAGTAGTGGACGCCGGCGCCGCCGAGCGGGTCGACGCCCATGCGCACCTTGCTGCCCCGGATGACGTCGAAGTCGATCACGCCGGCGAGATCGGCGACGTAGCGGCCGATGTAGTCGTGGCGGTGCGTCGTCGCCGCGGCGAGCGCCGGCGCATGAGGCAGGCGCTCGACGCCGGCGAGCCGCTGCTCGAGGAAGGCGTTGGCCGCCTTCTCGATCCAGCTCGTGATCTCCGTGCCGGCCGGGCCGCCGTGGGGCGGGTTGTATTTGAAGCCGCCGCTGTCGGGCGGGTTGTGCGAAGGCGTGACGACGATGCCGTCGGCCAGGCCCGTGCTGCGGCCGCGGTTGTAGCTGAGGATGGCGTGTGACACCGCCGGCGTCGGCGTGTATTCGTCACCTTCGGCCAGCATCGTCTCGACGCCGTTGGCGGCGAGAACCTCGATCGCGCTGGCGCAGGCCGGCTCGGAGAGCGCGTGGGTGTCGATGCCGAGGTAGAGCGGCCCGTCGATGCCCTGCTTGTTCCGGTAGGCGCAGATCGCCTGCGTGATCGCGAGCACGTGGTGTTCGTTGAACGACATGTCGAACGACGAGCCGCGGTGCCCGGAGGTGCCGAAGGCGACCCGCTGTGCCGCGATGGTCGGATCCGGAATCCCGGTGTAGTACGCAGTGACGAGGCGGGCGACATCGACAAGCGACGACGGTGGCGCCGGCTTGCCGGCGAGAGGGCTGATGCGGGTGGCCATGGTGGCTTTCTAGTCGTCGGCAGGCGGGGTCGCCCGGTCCCTGATGTCGCGATAGCGCCGGATCAGGGCGTTGGTGGAGCTGTCGTGCGCGAGCGGCGGCTCGTCCGTGCTCTGCAGTTCGGGGATGACGCGCTGGGCCAGGGCCTTGCCGAGCTCGACGCCCCACTGATCGAACGAGTCGATGTTCCAGACGACGCCTTGCACGAAGACGCTGTGTTCGTAGAGCGCCACCACGCGGCCCAGCGCTTTCGGCGTGAGGCGCTCGAGCAGCAGCGTGTTGCTCGGTCGGTTGCCCTCGAAGACGCGGTGCGGCACGAGCTCCGCGGGGGTGCCTTCGGCAGCGACTTCTGCCGCCGTCTTGCCGAACGCCAGGGCCTCGCTCTGCGCGAACAGGTTGGACATGAGCAGGTCGTGCTGGGCGCCGAGCGGGTTCAGGGTCTGGCAGAAGCCGATGAAGTCGCACGGCACGATGCGCGTGCCCTGGTGGATGAGCTGGTAGAACGAGTGCTGGCCGTTCGTGCCGGGCTCGCCCCAGAGGATCGGCGCCGTCTCGACGCCGATGCGGTCACCGCCCAGCGTGACGTGCTTGCCGTTGCTCTCCATCGTCAGCTGCTGGAGATAGGCCGGCAGTCGCTTCAGGTACTGCTCGTAGGGCAGCACGGCGACGGTGGCGGCGCCCAGGAAATTGTTGTTCCAGATCGCGAGCAGGGCGAGCAGCGCGGGCAGGTTTCGCTCGACGGGAGAGGTGCGAAAGTGCTCGTCCATCTCATGAAAGCCGCTGAGCATCTCGGCGAACGCCTCGGGTCCGATGGCGAGCATCGTGGACAGGCCGATCGCCGAGTCCATCGAGTAGCGGCCGCCGACCCAGTCCCAGAAGCCGAACATGTTGTCGGCCGAGATGCCGAAGGCCGTGACCGCCTTTGCATTCGTCGACACGGCGACGAAGTGCTTCGCCACCGCCTCGTCGTCGCCGAGCCGCTCGACGATCCATTGCCGCGCGGCGTGGGCGTTGGTCAGCGTCTCCAGCGTGGTGAAGGTCTTCGACGACACGATGAACAGCGTCTCCGCCGCGTCGAGGTCGCGTGTCGCTTCGGCGAGGTCGGTGCCGTCGACGTTGGAGACGAAGCGCAGCGTCAGGTTGCGGTCGCTGTAGAAGCGCAACGCCTCGTACGCCATCACCGGGCCGAGGTCCGAGCCGCCGATGCCGATGTTGATGATGTTGCGGATGCGCTTGCCGCTGTGACCGCGCCAGCGGCCGCTGCGCAGCTCGTGGGCGAACGCGCCCATCCGGTCCAGCACCAAATGGACTTCGGCGACGACGTCGACGCCCTCGACGAGGAGCCGTTCGCCGGCAGGCTTGCGCAGGGCGATGTGCAGCACCGAGCGCTTCTCCGTCGTGTTGATCACGTCGCCGCGGAACATCGCGGCCGTGCGCTCGGCGAGGCCGCATTCGCGCGCCAGCGCCGCCAGCAGCGTCATCGTCTCGTCGGTGACGCGATTTTTCGAGAAGTCGAGATAGACGCCGGCAGCGTCCAGGGCGAGCCGCTCGCCACGGCCCGGGTCGGCGGCGAAGATATCGCGCAGGTGCCTCGTACCGATCGCCTCATGGTGAGCGATCAGGGCTTGCCATGCCGGGCGCCCGGCGAGGGCGGACGCACTCATCGTGCTGCGGCGCCAGTGAGCGCGGCGCGCTTGTCCTCGAGGCCGGCGAGGAGGCCGCGCCACGACTTCTTGAACGAGTCGCCGCCTTCCTGCTGCAGCTGCATCGCGAGGGCATCGACGTCGATGCCGAGCTTGACGAAACCGGCGATGACCTGCTCGGCGTCGCCGCCGTCGGGCGCCATCGCTGCCCCGACCTCGCCGTGATCGGCGAAGGCCAGCAGCGTCTTGTCGGGGATGGTGTTGATGGTGTCGGGCGCCGCCAGCTTCTCGAGATAGAGCGTGTCGCGCGCGTCCGCATCCTTCATCCCGGTGCTGGCCCAGAGCAGCCGCTGAGGATG
>JBDTCA010000456.1:0-6883 GCA_039923815.1 Caldimonas sp.
CGCCGAGCAGCACGCGTGCCGGCCGCCACGTCGCGAAGGTGGTGAGCGCCAGCGCGATCCAGCCCTTGCCGGCCGTCATGCCCTCGACCCAGAGGTGCGTGTAGACGACCGAGATGTAGGCCCCGGCAACGCCGCACAGCGCGCCGCCCGCGATGACGGCGGCAAGCCGGATGCGACGCACCGGGTAGCCGAGCGCGTGTGCCGACTCGGGCGATTCACCTACCGCTCGCAGCACAAGGCCGGCTCGCGAGCGGTAGAGGAACCACGCCATCCCCGCAGTGAGCGCGATGGCGAGGTAGACCATCGGATGCTGGCGAAACAACGCCGTGCCGACGAACGGGATGTCGGCCAGGAACGGCACATGGAAGTTCTGCTGCTCGCCGAGCTTTTCCTGCGTGTAGCGGATGCCGACGAAGGCCGAGAAGCCGGTACCGAACAGGCTGAGCGCGAGGCCGGTCGCGTACTGGTTGGTGTTGAGCCAGATCACGAGCACGCCGAACGCCGCCGCAAGGACGCCGCCGGCCACCGCGCCGGCGCCGAAGGCGAGCCAGTCGCTGCCGGTGTGCACCGCGGTGGCGAAGCCGGCGATGGCGGCGACCAGCATCATCCCTTCGGCGCCTAGGTTGACGATGCCGGCACGCTCGTTGATGAGCAGGCCGAGGGCGGCGAAGGCGAGCACCGTGCCCGAATTGAGCGTGGCGGCGACGAGGAGCGCGAACTGGTCCATCAGGTGCCCGATCTTTCCGGCAGGTCGACGGTCGACACCACCGGCGCCAGCGGTTCCGCGGGTGCGGCCGACGTGCCGGCGCGAGCCACCTTGCGGCGGACGCGGTAGTGGATGAGCGTGTCGCAGGCCAGCAGCGCGAACAGCAGCAGGCCCTGGAACACGCCGGTGAGCGATTTCGGCAGGCCGAGGCGCGTCTGCGCGAGCTCGCCGCCGATGTAGAACATGCTCATGAGGATCGCCGAGAAGACGATGCCGACCGGATGGAGGCGGCCGACGAAGGCGACGATGATCGCCGCGAAGCCGTAGCCCGCCGGGACGTGCGGCGTCAGCTGGCCGAGCGGCCCGGCCACCTCGAGGCCGCCAGCCAGGCCGGCCATGCCGCCCGAGACGACCAGCACCGTCCACAGTGCCTTGCGCGACGAGAAGCCGGCATAGCGCGCGGCCGCCGGCGCCAGGCCGCCGACCTGCAGCTGGAAGCCCGAGTAGGTGCGGAACATGAAGATCCAGAACATCGCGGTGGCGATCAGCGCCAGGGGCGCGCCCACGTTGACGCGGTAGCCCGCGAACAGCTTCGGTATCTGGGTCGACTTCAGGAACGTGATGGTCTGCGGAAAGTTGTAGCCGGCCGGATCCTTCCAGGGGCCGTAGACAACGTAGTTGAGGACCTGCTCGGCCACGTAGACCAGCATCAGGCTGACGAGGATCTCGTTGGCGTTGAAGCGGTCGCGCAGCAAGGCCACGAGGCCGGCCCAGCACATGCCGCCGACGATGCCGCCGATCAGCACCGGCACGAAGAACCAGCCCCCGGTGGCACCCGTGGCCTGCATGGCGACGCCGCTTGCGAACACGGCGCCGACGATGAACTGGCCTTCGGCGCCGATGTTCCAGACGTTGGAGCGAAAGCAGACGGCGAGGCCGAGCGCGATCAGCAACAGCGGCGTCGCCTTGACGGCGAGTTCGGTGAGCGCGTAGGTGCCTCGCAACGGCTCGACGAAGAAGACAGCGAGGCCACGCAGCGGATCCTTGCCGAGCAGTGCGAAGAGCAAGGTGCCGACGATGACGGTGACCGCCAGCGCGATCAGCGGCGAGGCCATCGACATCGCCCGCGACGGCTCCGGCCGCGCTTCGAGCCTAAGCATCGACCGGCGCCACGGCCTGCGCGCCCCAGAGGCCGCTCATCCACTCGCCGATGCGCTCGGTGGTGGCGCTCGCCACCGGCACGCTCGGCGAGACACGGCCCTGGGCGATGACGACGAGGCGGTCGCAGATCTCGAACAGCTCGTCGAGCTCCTCGCTGACGACGAGCACGGCGCAGCCGCCGTCGCGAAGCGCCAGCAGCTCGCCGCGGATCTGTGCCGCGGCGCCGACGTCGACGCCCCACGTCGGTTGCGAGACGACCAGCAGCTTCGGTTGCGCATCGATCTCGCGGCCGACGATGAACTTCTGCAGGTTGCCACCCGACAGGCTCTTGGCCGCCGAACCGGGGCCGCCGGCGCGCACGTTGAAGCGGCGGATCAGCGACGTCGCCAGCGCCTGAACGTCGACGATGCGCAGCCAGCCGAGACGGCCGACGGCGCGGGTGCGCGTCAGCAGCGTGTTCTGCGCCAGCGACAGCGTGGGCACGGCGCCGCGGCCGAGGCGCTCCTCGGGCACGAAATGCAGGCCGTCGCGGCGGCGCTCACGCGGCGACTCGCGTGCGATGTCGCGACCGAACAGCGTGATCGAGCCGGCCGGCGCCCGCACGTCTTCGCCGGAGATCGCCGCCATCAGTTCCTGCTGGCCGTTGCCCGAGATGCCGGCAATGCCGAGCACCTCGCCCGCGCGGACCTCGAACGTGATGCCGGCGAGCGCGGTGCCGAAGGGATCTTCCTCCTTGAGCGAGAGCGCACGCACGGCAAGCACGACCTCGCCCGGGTGCGCCTGGCGATGCTGCAACTGCGGCGGCTCGGCGCCGATCATCAGCCGCGACAGGCTGGCGTTGCTCTCCTGGCGCGGATCGACGACACCGGTGACCTTGCCGCCACGCAGCACCGTGCAGATGTGGCAGAGCGCGCGGATCTCGTCGAGCTTGTGCGAGATGTAGAGGATGGAGCAACCTTCGGCGGCGAGCTTTCGCAGCGTCACGAAGAGCGTCTGCACGGCTTGCGGTGTGAGCACGGAGGTCGGCTCGTCGAGGATCAGCAGCTTCGGGTCGGTCATCAGCGCGCGCACGATCTCGACACGCTGCTTCTCGCCGACCGAGAGCGTGTGAACCGGCCGCACCGGGTCGACGTCGAGACCGTAGACGCGCGCGACCTCGCGGATGCGCGCGGTGACGTCGGCGAGCTTCAGCGACTTGTCCAGGCCCAGCCAGACGTTCTCGGCCACGGTGAGCGTGTCGAACAGGCTGAAGTGCTGGTAGACCATGGCGATGCCGAGTGCGCGTGCGGCCGCCGGCGAGGCGATCTCGACCTTCTCGCCGTTCCAGCGTATCTCGCCTTCGTCGGGGCGGACCGCGCCGTAGATGATCTTCATCAGCGTCGACTTGCCGGCGCCGTTCTCGCCGAGCACGGCGTGGATCTCGCCGGCCTCGACGCGCAGGCTCACGCGATCGTTCGCCTTGACGGCCGGGTACTGCTTGCTGATGTGTGCGAGTTCGAGGCGAAGCATCACGGCCGGCTGGGAGTGTCGAGAGGCGCCGCGGATGATGGACGAGCGCGCACTGGCTGGCAAGGCTCGGGAACGGGCCGCACCGTTCTGGCATCCAATGCACCATGACGAACGCGAGCGAACACGTTGGCAAGGCCGCGCACGCATCACCCGCGAGCCGCGATGGCGACGATGCCGGTCTGGCCGAGCGAGTCGCCGCAGGCGACCGCGGCGCCTTCCAGCAGCTCATGCGTCGGCACAACACGGCTCTCTTCCGCGCCGCACGCGCCATTCTTCGCGACGACGCCGACGCCGAAGACGCTCTGCAGGAGGCCTACCTGTCGGCCTACCGCCACATCGGCGAGTTTCGCGGCCAGTCTCGACTGTCGACCTGGCTGACGCGCATCGTCATCAACCAGGCGCTCGGCCGGCTGCGCTCGCGGCGACGGGACAACGTCGTCGAGCTGCTCGGCGACCGGGCGGCCGGCCGCGTCGAAGAGGCCGCGCAGGAGGTTGTCGGCGACGTCGCCGAGTCGCCCGAAGCTGGCGCCATGCGCACCGAGTTGCGGCGCCTGCTCGAACGCAAGATCGACGAGTTGCCGCTCGCTTTCCGCACCACGTTCGTTCTGCGCGAGGTCGAGGAGATGACGATCGAGGAAGTCGCCGAGTGCCTGGCGGTGCCGGCCGCCACGGTGCGCACGCGCGTGTTCCGCGCCCGGGCGCTGTTGCGGGCCTCGCTCGCCGTCGAGCTGGACATGGCGACGAACGACGTCTTCGGTTTCGCCGGCACGCGCTGCGACCGCATCGTCGCCGGCACTCTGGAACGCCTGGCTCGGCTCGACGCTGCGGGCAGCGCAGAGACGCGTTGACGATCCAGGTGCGCGTCGCCGTCCCGACGCGGGAACAGGCGGCCCCGCTCGCGCATCCAATCCATCACGCAATCCGCGACATATGAAAAGGCCGATCATGAAAAAGCTCGTTTCCATCACCACCACGATCCTGTTGCTGGCTGCCGGCGTCGCCCACGCCCAGTCGCCCAACGATGCGCAGATCGCCGCCATCGTCGTCACCGCCAACCAGGTCGACATCGATGCCGGCCAGCTGGCCGAGAAGAAGGCGGCGCGCGCCGACGTCAAGGCGTTCGCGAAACAGATGGTCACCGACCATTCCGGCGTCAACAAGCAGGCCGTCGCCCTGGTCACCAAGCTCAAGGTCACGCCCGAGGACAACGCCACCGCGCAGAGCCTCAAGTCCGGTGGCGCCGACAACGTCAAGGGCCTCGAGAAGCTGAGCGGCGCCGCCTTCGACAGCGCCTACGTGGCGCACGAGGTCGCCTATCACCAGCAGGTGATCGACGCGATCGACAAGGTGCTCATCCCCAGCGCCCAGAACGCCGAACTGAAGGCCCTGCTCGTGGCGGTGCGGCCGGCCTTCGTGGCCCACCTCGACCATGCCAAGGCGCTGCAGGCCTCGCTCGCCAGGAAGAGCTGACATGAGGCGCCGCGGCTGGCTTTCTTTCTCCCTGGCTGCCGGCGCCGCGGTCGCCGTGCCCTGGCTCGGCGCGACGGCCGCCGCCGCTGGCGCCCGCACGCACCGGGTCGCGATCGCGGCGCTGAAATATGTGCCCGAGTCGCTGACGGTGCACCGCGGCGACACCGTCGTGTGGGTGAACAACGATCCGTTTCCGCACACCGTCACCGCCACGGGCGCGTTCGACTCCGGTCCGATCGCGGCCGGCGCGTCGTGGCGCTTCGTGGCTCGCCGCGCCGGCACCTTCGACTACGTGTGCTCGCTGCACTCGAACATGAAAGCGACGCTGACCGTCGACTGACGCGACGCCGGGGGGAGCGTCCTTACGCGTCGCGCCTGAAGCGCGACCGGCCCGCGACGAAGGCCTGCACCAGGTTGCGCTCGTCGCCGAGCGTCATCCATGCGAAGACGCGCTCGTGCAGTGTGCGGGCCACGCTGTGGCGGCGCGTCGCGACACTGCCCACGGCCGCGTCCCATACGCACACGTCGGCCGCACGGCCGGCTTCGAGCGAGCCGATCTCGGCGCCGAGGCCGAGTGCCTCGGCGGCGCCGCGCGTGGCCGCGTGCAGCGCCTTCCAGGCCGTGAGCCGATCGCCGTTCAGGGCCTGCACTTTGTAGGCGTCGGCCATGTTGCGAAGCATCGACAGACTGGTGCCGCCGCCGACGTCGCTGGCCAGGCTCACCTGCACGCCAGCCGCCTCGGCGGCGCGCCAGCCGAACAGGCCGCTGCCGAGAAAAAGGTTCGACGACGGCGAGTGCGCGATCTGGGCGCCGGCCGCGGCGATGGCCGCACGGTCGTCGTCGTCGAGCCAGATGCCGTGCGCGAAGACGCTCCTGGCGTGCAGCAGGCCGGCGTCGGCGTAGACGTCGAGGTAGCTGCGCGCTGTCGGAAACAGCTCGTGCACCCACTTCACCTCGGCGCGACTTTCCGCGAGGTGGGTTTGCATGTAGAGGCTGGGGTCGGCGCGGCACAGCGCCCCTGCGAGCGCCAGCTGAGCCGGCGTGCTGGTCGGCGCGAACCGCACCGTCACGGCGTAGGCAAGCCGGGCGCGGCCGTGCCACTGCGCGATGAGCGCCTCCATCTCGCGCTCGGCGGTGGCGACGTCGTCGAGCACGTCGGCCGGGGCGTTGCGGTCCATCAGCACCTTGCCGGCGACGAGGCGCATGCCGCGCGCCTCGGCGGCACCGAACAGCGCATCGACCGACGCCTTGTGGACGGTCGGGTAGACGACGGCGGCGGTGGTGCCGTGAGCCAACAGGGCGTCGACGAACATCGACGCCATCGCGCCGGCGTGATCGGCATCGGCGTGCCGGGCTTCGGCCGGGAAGGTGTAGGTCGTGAGCCAGTCGAGCAGTTCGGTGCCGTAGCTGCCGATGACGTCGAGCTGCGGGCTGTGGACGTGGCTGTCGATGAAGCCCGGCAGCACGAGCCGGCCGGCGTGGTCGTGGCGGAGCCAGCCTTCATCCGGCGCCTCCACCTGCGCGCCGACGATGCGGCCACCGTCGATCAGCAGCCAGTGGTCGGGTCGGAAGCGTACCGCGGCAGAGTCGGTGTCACCCCAGGCCGGCTCGGCGACGAAGTCGAGCAGGTCGCCGCGGATGGCGCAGCGGCCCGTGCCCGCGTCAACGGCGAGGGCGGGAAGCGGATTCGTGAGTGGCATGGCGCTCGCTGTATACCATCGACACACCATGGCCAGCCGCCCGATCCGCTTCTTCCACCGTGGCGCCGTCGTCGCGATCGACGGTGCCGCGCCGACCCGTACCGTGCTCGACTGGCTGCGCGAGGACGCCCGCTGCACCGGCACCAAGGAAGGCTGCAACGAAGGTGATTGCGGCGCCTGCACGGTCGTCGTCGGCGAGCTGCCCGGCACCGCGCACGCGACCTCGCCCGAGCTCGTCGGTGGCCTGCGGCTCACGACCGCCAACGCCTGCATCCAGTTCCTGCCTGCGCTCGACGGCAAGGCGCTCTTCACGGTCGAGGACCTGCAGCGCGGTGCG
>JBDTCA010000457.1:0-2659 GCA_039923815.1 Caldimonas sp.
ACTTCAGGCCGGTCGGTGGTGTCCTCATCGAGACCGAGATCTGGCCCAACCTGCTCGCCAATGCACAGGCCGCGGCGATCCCGGTGGTGCTCGCCAATGCCCGGCTCAGCGTCCGCAGCAGGCGCCGCGGTGCCCGTGTCGATGCGGTCCTGCGGCCGGCGTTCGCGAGCCTCGCCGCCGCGTTCGCGCAGTCGTCCGACGACGCCGACCGGCTGCGCGAAGCCGGCGTGCGCAACGTCGTCGTCGCCGGCAATCTCAAGTACGACCTCGCTGCCGACCCGGTGCTGCTCGCGCGCGGCCGGGCCTGGAAGCAACGGACCACGCGCGGCATCGTGCTGGCGGCCGTGACGCGCGAAGGCGAGGAGGCGATGCTGCTGTCGGCCTGGCGCGCCCGGCCGGAACCGCGGCCGCTGCTCGCGATCGTGCCGCGCCACCCGCAGCGCTTCGACGCGGTGGCGGAGCTCGTCGTCGGCGCTGGCTTCACGCTGTCGCGGCGCAGCGCCTGGCCCGACGATGGGCCGCCGGTCGACGCCGCCGACGTCGACGTCTGGCTCGGCGACTCGATGTTCGAGATGGCGGCGTGGTACGCGCTGGCCGACGTGGCCCTGCTCGGCGGCAGCTTCGCGCCGCTCGGCGGCCAGAACCTGATCGAGGCGGCGGCCTGCGGCTGCCCGCTCGTGATGGGCCCGCACACCTTCAACTTCAAGGAAGCGGCCGAACTGGCGCTGGCCGCGGGCGCGGCGGTGCGCGCGAGCGACATGGCGGTCGCGGTCGACGTTGCCTGCGCGCTCGTCGGCGAGGCCGGCCAGGGTCGTCGTGAGGAACAGTCGCGTCGTGCACTTGCCTTCGCTGCGGCACACCGTGGTGCCGCTGCACGCATGGCCGAGGGCATCCTGGCGTTGATGCCCCGGCTCGCCGCCTGAGTGATGGCGGCGTCTAGCGCGCCAGCAGAAGGTCGATCGCCTGCACGTCGCTCGGCGTCAGCCGGCCGGCGGCCTGGCGCAGGCGCAGCGTGTTGAGCAGCACGTCGTAGCGGGCGCGCGCCAGATCGCGACGTGTCTGGTAAAGCTGGCTCTGCGCATTGAGCACGTCGACGTTGACGCGGATGCCGACGCGGTAGCCGAGTTGCGTGGCTTCGAGCGCGAGCTGGCTCGACGCCTCCGCGGCCTCGAGCGCCTTCACCTGCGCGGCGCCGGACTGCAGGGTGTACCAGGCCTGGCGCGTGTTCTGGGTCACGAAGCGGCGGACGGCCTCGAGGTCGTTGCGCGAGCGCTCCTCGAGCACGATGGTTTCCTTGATGCGGTTCTGGACGGCGCCGCCGGTCCAGAGCGGCAGGTTGAGCTGGACGCCGACGCTCGCACCGGTGTTCCGGCCCGAGATGTTGCTGGCCACGGTGCCGCGGCCGCTCTGCAGGGAAGCGACCGCGTCAAGCGTCGGCAGACGCTGCGCGCGCGCCTTCTCGGTCTCGAGCTGGGCAATGTCGAAGGCGACCTGGGCCCGGCGCACGGCCGGGTGCTCGTCGGCGGCGCGATTGACGAGCTGGTCGAGCGGCGTCGCCGCGATGGCCGGCAGCACGACCGGCACCGCGATCTGGCGGGGCACGACGTTGCTGCGGCCGACCAGCTGGTCGAGCGCGATGCCGCGGATGACGAGGTCGTTGGTGGCGGCGATCTCCTGCGAGGTGGCGAGGTCGAAGCGGGCCTGCGCCTCGCGCGTGTCGGTGATCGAGACCGTGCCGACCTCGAAGTTGCGCTTGGCCGACGCCAGCTGCTCGGCGATGGCGGCCTTGTTGGCGCGCGTCGTCTGCAAGGTGTCCTGTGCGCCGAGCACGTCGAAGTAGGCCTGGCTCACGCGCAGCATGAGGTCCTGCTCGGCGGTGTCGAGGTCGGCCAGCGACGACTCGAGCGAGCGCTCCGACTGGGCGATGGTCGCGGTGTTGGCGCGGTTGAAGATCGGCTGGCGACCGGTGATCGAGGCCCCGAGCGAGTTGCTGCCGAAGTCGTTGCCGACGGTCGGGCTCGTCTGCACCCGCGAGCCGCTGCTCGAGAGCGACGCGCTCGGTCGCATCAGCGCCCGTGTCTGCTCGACTCGGTACTGGGCCGAGTCGGCGAGGGCACGCGCGGAGAGGTAGGTGGCGTCGTAGCCGTGCGCGGCTTCATAGAGCTCGAGCAGGGACTGCGCCGAGGCGGCGGGTGCCGAGACCATCAGGGCGACCGCCGTGGTCGCGGCGGCAATGCCGTGCAGCAGTGGAATCGTCGTTGTCATTCGTGCACTTTCGAACCGGCGCCGTCGCCGGCGACGAGACTACAGGCGGGTGCGGCGGGCACACCCCTGGATACGACGACCTGCACGCGGCAGGCGCTTTCGGCCGCCGGCGACACGACGGACTGCGTGCGCATCAGAACGAGAACCGGCTCGGCTCGCCGAAGCCCGACAGCCGCGGCGCCACCGTGTCGAACAGCTCGACGACCGAGTGGCCGGCCTCGGCGCCACGCGTCATCAGCACCGCCCGCATGATCGGCAGCTGGCCGACGATGGCGGTGAGCCGGCCGCCCGGCTTGAGCTGGCCGAGCAGCGAGCGCGGCACTTCGGCCACCGAGCCCGACAGGACGATGACATCGAATGGGCCGTCGACGGCGAGCGCCTGGGAGGCGTCGCC
>JBDTCA010000458.1:0-3622 GCA_039923815.1 Caldimonas sp.
TCCAGCCAGGCCGAGAGGGCGCTGCGGGCGAGGTCCTTCGCGGCTGGCGCCACGGCGTCTTCGAGATCGACGATGACGGCGTCGGCGCCACTCGCCATCGCCTTGGCAAAGCGCTCCGGCCGATCGCCCGGAACGAACAGGTACGTGCGAGCCAGCATGTCGGTCACCCCAGCAAACGGCCGACGCGATCGGTCGAGCGCAGCGCGCGGATTCTGGCGATCGCGCGCGTGGTTTCCTCGCTGCTGGCGCCGTCGCGATACGCTGCGAGCCGCTGTGCCTTGGCCTCGATCTCGGCGCGGCTGAGCGTGTTGCCAGGATCGCCCTTCGGCTCGTCGATGCGGGCGTCGAAGCGGCGGCCGTCGCGCGTGCGCAGGCTGACCTTGCCGATCCAGCGCTTCGGATAGGCGGCGTCGACCTCGCCATCGAGCTGCATCGCGACGCGATCGCGGAAGGCGGTGACGTCGGGGTCTTGCCAGTGGGCGTCGAAATCGGTCAGGCTGGCGCCGCCGCGGACGGCGACGAGGCCGAGCACCGTGCCCATCGAGAACTTCGACTGGTGCACGGTCTGCGGATCGGTCACCGGCCCGAGCACGTCGATCGCGCCCTGGTGGACGTGGGCGGTCACGGCAGCGATGTCGCCGGCGCGCAGGCCGTTGGCACGCATCGCTGCCTGCAAAGCGTCGGCGGCCGGGTGGGTGTGGCGGCACGAGGCGTGGAACTTGAACGAGGTTTCGGGCAGCGCCCAGCGCGAGCCGAGGCGATCGATCAGGCGCGCCGGATCGGCGTCGCTGGACAGGCCGGCGGCCATCCCCTGCTTGCCGTCGAAGATGCGTTTCGCGCCGGTGAAGCCTTCGGCCGCCAGGCAGGCGGCGGTCAGGCCCGCCGAGGCGGCATGCGCGGTGTGCAGCTGTTTCGAGTCGGCGGCGTCACGCAGGAACTCCCACAACCCGGCGGCCTGCGTCCCGGCCGAACCGAAGGCGTGCGCCATCTGGCCCGCATCAAGGCGGAGCAGCGATCCGGTCGTGGCCGCTGCGGCGAGCGTTCCTGCGGTGCCCGTGGTGTGGAAGACCGTGTAGTGGGAGCGGCCCAGGAACTCACCCACGCGGATGCCGACCTCGTAGCCTGCCACGACTGCCGTCAGCAGCTCCGCGCCGCTGCGCCCGAGCGCCTGGGCGACGGCGAGCGCCGGCGGAAAGACGACGGTCGCCGGATGGAGCACCGAGGCGTTGTGCAGGTCGTCCTGCTCGGCGACGTGCGAGGCGGCAGCGTTGGCCATGGCCGCCATCAGCGGGCTGGTGCCGCGGCGGTGGATCAGCAGCTCGCTCGGGCCGTCGGCCGGGCCCATGCGCTCGGCGAAGCGGGCGATCGTCTCGACCGGTCGCGCGCCCTTGCCGGCGAGCGCCGAGCCGAGCCAGTCGATCATCAGGTCCTCGGCGCGGTCGAGCACCTCGGCGGGGATCGCCTCGATGCGCAACTCGGCAGCGAAGCTGGCCAGTACCTGGCCAGGGTGGGTCTCGCTCATGGCTTCCTTCGGGAGGATTCGTGGTGCGGGTTCAGACAGCGCCGTCGTCGTGCAGCTCGGCGATCGCCGCGGCATCGAGTCCGATCTCGGCGAGCAGGGCGTCGGTGTGGGCGCCGAGCGCCGGTACGGCGTCGATGCGGACATCGTCGACGGTGCGTGCTCCGGGCGGCAGCAGCGCCGGCACCGGGCCGGACGGCGTATCGACCTCGATCCAGCGCTGGCGCGCCTGCAGTTGCGGATGGCTCCAGACGTCGCCCATCGTGTTGACGCGCGCGTTCGCGATCTGCGCCGCGTCGAGCCGCTCGACAACCTGGCTGCCGGTCAGGCCGGCAAAGGCCGCGACGATGATCGCGTGCAACTCCGAGCGTGCGCCGGTGCGTGCCGCGTTCGAGGCGAACCGCGGGTCGCGAGCAAGCTCCGGCTGGCCGAGCACGCGCTCGCAAAAACCCAGCCACTCGCGCTCGTTCTGCAGTCCGAGCATGACGACGGCCCCGTCGCCGGCCGGAAACGGACCGTAGGGATAGATCGTCGCGTGCGCGGCGCCGGTGCGCTGTGGCGGCGCCGCGCCGTCGAAGGCGTAGTAGAGCGGATAGCTCATCCACTCGACCATGCTCTCGAGCATGGAGATGTCGATGCGCTTGCCCACGCCGGTACGGCCACGCTCGATCAGCGCCGCGAGGATGCTGCTGTACGCGTACATGCCGGCGGCGATGTCGGCGATCGAGCAGCCGGCCTTGGACGGCTCGTCGGCGGTGCCGGTGATCGACAGGAACCCCGACTCGCTCTGGATCAGCAGGTCGTAGGCCTTCTTGTCGCGGTACGGGCCTGGATGCTCCGGGTCGTCGCCATAGCCGGAGATGTCGCAGACGATGAGCTTCGGGTGGGCCTCGCGGAGCGCTTCGTACGACAGACCCATGCGCGCCGCCGCGCCGGGAGCCAGGTTCTGGACCAGCACGTCGGCCTTGGCCAGCAGCTTGTCGAGCAGTGCCGGCGCGGCGCGGTGCTTGAGGTCGAGCGACAGGCTCTCCTTGCTGCGATTGGTCCAGACGAAATGCGACGCCAGCCCTTTGACGCGGGAGTCATAGCCGCGTGCGAAGTCGCCTGTGCCCGGCCGTTCGACCTTGATGACGCGAGCGCCCTGGTCGGCGAGCTGGCGCGTGCAGAACGGCGCCGCGATCGCATGCTCGAGAGTGACGACGGTGATGCCTTGCAGAGGTTTCATGGCGAGGTGATGTGCTTCGTCGCTCAACGGGCAATCGGCGGGACGACGTGGGCCGCTGGCGTCACGCGCTTCGCACCTTGAATCCAGCCTTCGATCTGGGGCAGGGTGTAGGCCGCCATCGCCAGCACGACAGCGGCAGTGTCCCAGTTCCGCCTCTTGCTCGAACGTGCATCCATGCGCACGACCTTGAACCAGAAGATGCCGCCACCCATGACGGCGCCGAGCATGCCGAGAATCGCCCAGCCCGCACCGCTGGTGTCGTAGCACCGGGAGATGACCCGGCATCCCAATGTCCAGGTCGCAACGAAGATGGCAAAGCCGAGTCCGATGGCGACTGGAATCTCGATGAGGGCGAGACCGAAGCCTCGCAGCCGGTCGTTCGTGTCGTCGCTCAAAACGACCTCGGCAGGCCGAGCAGGTGCTCCGCGACGTAGCTGAGGATGAGGTTGGTCGAGATCGGCGCGACCTGGTAGAGCCGCGTCTCCCGGAACTTGCGCTCGACGTCGTATTCATGGGCGAAGCCGAAGCCGCCGTGGAACTGGATGCAGGCGTTGGCCGCTTCCCAGCTCGCCTTGGCAGCGAGGTATTTGGCCATGTTGGCCTCGGCGCCGCAGGGCTGCCGCGCATCGAAGAGCTCGCAGGCACGAAAGCGCATCAGGTCGGCGGCCTCGATCTCGATGAAGGCCTCGGCGATCGGGAACTGCACGCCCTGGTTCTGGCCGATCGGCCGGCCGAAGACGACCCGCTCGCTCGCGTAGGCCGTGACGCGGTCGAGGAACCACCAGCCGTCGCCGATGCACTCGGCGGCGATCAGGGTGCGCTCGGCGTTCAATCCATCCAGGATGTACTTGAATCCGCGGCCCTCCTCGCCAATCAGG
>JBDTCA010000459.1:0-3641 GCA_039923815.1 Caldimonas sp.
AATGACGTGGGTCGCGGTCCGAGCTGCGTCGGAGGTTCGCCGGTGTTCAGTGGCGGTGGCGGCGCGCCTGCATCCGCCGACGGCAGCAGCGCCCCGGTGCGGGCGCTGCGGGGCCGGATGACAGTGCGGTCGTCGTCTTCCTCTGGATTCATGCCTGCGTACGGAGAGACCGATCGCTGCGCGGACTGCGCGGCGCCGTTGTCCGGCCGGCTGGCATGGTACTGCCTCGCTCCGCGGCGCCGGCCTCAAACCAGGCCGATGTCCTTCGCGACGCTGTGCGGAAACACCTGCTCGAGCCGGTCCTTCGAGAGGCCGTAGAGACGCGCGAAGATGCCACCAAAGACGGCGCGGTATTCGTTCAGTACCGGGTAGTCGCGGTTCTGGAACAGGGTTGCCGGCGCCACCGCGACCTGGTCGCCGACGACGCGGCCGCCGCGCACCGCACCGCCGAGCGCCCAGAAGACGCTGCCGTGACCGTGGTCGGTGCCGCGGTTGCCGTTTTCCTTGAAGGTACGACCGAACTCGCTGACGACGAGCACGACGGTGCGGCTCCAGGCCTCGCCCGATTCGTCCGCGAACGCCGCCAGTCCCTTGCCGAGCTCGCCGAGTCGGTTGGCCAGATAGCCGCTGCCGTTGCCCTGGCCGACGTGCGTGTCCCAGCCGCCGACGTCGACGAAGCCGAGCTGGTAGCGATCGCGCATCAGCTTGCCGATGCGCCGCGCCTCGGCCTCGAAGCCCTTGGCGGTGATGGCGTTGCGGTTGGCCGCGACCATCTCGCCAGCAAGCGCCTGTGTTGCCTGGCTGCGCACCTCGAAGCCTTCACGCACGGCGCCTGCGAGCCGCGTGCCGCCGTACATGGCGGTGATGATCCCCGACTGGCGCGCATCGATGCCGGGCCGGCCGATGCTGCGCAGGGCCAGATTGGGCACCTGCACGTCGCCTCGAAACACCAGTGGCAACTGATCGGTGAAGGCGATCGCATCTTTCGTGCCGAGCACGGCGGCGAGGCGGTTCATGAAGCCGGAGCGAAAGTTGCGCGAGCCTTGCAGCGGTTGGCCGAGTTCGATCGAATCCTGCGTTTCGAAGTGGCTGCGAGAGAGGTCGTCGGTGCCTGCGAACGGCACGAACGCCGCTTGCTGCTTCAGGAACAGCGGCCACACCGAATCGCGCAGCGCCGGGGCGAGCGACCAGTCGGCGTCGAGCGGCAGGGCCGCATCGGCACCGGTGCCTGGCCGCGCCACGGCGATGTTCGGACGCTGTTCGTAGTAATAGTCGCTGGTGTGCGGCACCAGCAAGCTGGCCGCGTCGTAGCCGCCGCGGAGAAAGACGACCAGGAGTCGTGCCGGTGCGTCGGGCGCCGCGAACAGCATGCGGCTGCCCATGGCCAGCGGCAAGCCGGCACCCGCGGTGATCGATCGACGGATGAAGTCGCGGCGCTGCATGGCGGGCTCCGGTGGAAAGGCAGCGCGATCAGCGCTGCATGAACTCGGGCGACGACAGGAGGAACACGTTCCACTCCTGCGGCGAAGTCGCGTGGTCGAGCGCGTTGCGGGTGGCGTCGCTCAGCGTCGGCTCGATGCTGGCGTGGAAGAAGGCGCTCGCCAGCCGCGGCGAGTCCGGCCCGTCGGCACTCGTGCCTTCGGCCTTGAAGAGACGGGCGCCGGAGGAACCGATGGCGCGCGCGATCTCGAAGCGCGCAGCCATCTGCCCGGGGCTCGACCACGACGCTTCGTCGAGCGGATAGCCGTCGGGCGTCGGCCGGTTGTAGGGCAGTTCGCCGAGGCGGCCCAGCCAGCCCAGCATCGGGCCGATGTTCGCGACCGGTCGATCGTCGTAGGCCAGGCGCACCGCCGAGACCACGTAGTGCATCGGGTCCTTGAACTTGCGGCCGAGCGATGCCCGAAAAGCCGGCGCATCGAACATCGCCGAGAGCGTGACCGCGATGTCACCGTCGCTCTTCGTGAAGGCCGCGACCATGGCCTCGACGAGTGCGGGCGGCGGCATGTCTGCGGCGAAATGGACAGCGAGCTTGTGGCACACGAAACGCGCCGTCGCCGGTTCGGCGGCCAGCCGCCCGAGCTCCTCGAGGATCTCGTCCCAGCCGTGTCCGGCGACGCTGCGGCCGAGCACGAGCTTGTCGGCCATGTCGTGGCGGCGCGGGTTGAACTCGGCCAGGCCCTGGCGGACGTAGAGCGTGCGCTGCTCGGGGCGCAGGTTCGGCATCTTGTCGGAGGCGTTGATGCCGAGGCCCGTGAGAACTCGGGCCAGCTCCTGCACGTCTTTCTGCGAATAGCCGCCGTCGACGCCGAGCGTGTGCAGCTCCATCACCTCGCGCGCGTAGTTCTCGTTGATGCGGCCGACCGCGTTCTGCTCGTTGTCGAGGTAACGGATCATGGCCGGATGGGTGGCGCTGGCGATCAGCAGATCGCGAAAGCGGCCGAGCGCGCGCGGCCGGAGTGCGCGGTCTTCGTAGTCGCCCACCATCGCGCGCAGGTTGTTCTTGTACTGGTACACGTTGAAGTGGTTGAACCAGAACCATGTGAGCTGCTCTTGCAGCTGGCCGGGCGCGTAGAGCATGCGCAGCAAGGATCGCTGCGCCGCCTCGCGACCGACCTTCGCGAGCGCCTGCTGATAGACCTGCCGCGCGGCCTGCTTGGCGGCTGCGTCGTCAGCCGCTCTGGCCGTCGCATCGGCATCGCGTCGGGTCTGGTCGAGCTCGGCGACGAGTTGCTCGAACGGTGTGGTGCTGATCGAAAAGGCGTCGATCGCCGCCTGGACGCCGACGGGCAGCGCGACGGCGGCCCGCGGCTGCAGCTGCGACCG
Source organism: Caldimonas sp. (assembly GCA_039923815.1). Taxonomy (GTDB): domain Bacteria; phylum Pseudomonadota; class Gammaproteobacteria; order Burkholderiales; family Burkholderiaceae_C; genus Schlegelella_A. The sequence goes on from JBDTCA010000459.1 coordinate 2,824, forward strand.
CAACCAGCCCTTTCGGCCGAGCCGGTCGAACTCGGCTGCCGTGCTGGCCGACGCGCCCCAGGTGACTCGTTCGACGAGGGCGAGGTCGGCCGGGTCGAGGGCGACGGCATCGAGGGCCTGGCGGGCTGGAACCCGAGCGTTCGGCGTGGCAGCGACGGCATGGGGGACGGTCGGCGCCGCGCAGCCCGAGGCCAGCGCCGCCCAGTCGGCCGCGAGCAGCGTCGCTGCGCCGGCGAGCAGGCGGCGCCGCGCCGGTGAAGGAGGGGGTGTCGAACGGGCTGTCACGTTGATGTGATTTTCGGGTCGGCGGCGGCGTCGTCGCGATCCGACCGCCGGATCACAACGCCGGCCGCAGCCCGTGCGCCGACAGCTTGGCCCTGCCCGGACCCGCGCCCCGAGCTTCTTTACAAGCGGTCGACCATGCCTTGCGGCGGCCCCGCGGCGACGATCCTGCCGCCTTCGCCGCCGGCGCCGGGGCCGACGTCGACGACCCAGTCGGCGGCCGCGATCACGCGCTCGTCGTGCTCGACCACGATCACCGTGTTGCCGGCGTCGACGAGGCCCTGCAGCTGCGCCATCAGCTTGTCGACGTCGGCCGGGTGCAGGCCGGTGGTCGGTTCGTCGAGCACGTAGAGCGAGCGGCCGCGCTGCGGCCGCTGCAACTCGGTGGCGAGCTTGATGCGCTGCGCTACGCCGCCCGAAAGCTCGGTGGCCGGCTGGCCGAGGCGGAGGTAGCCGAGGCCGATGTCGCGCAGCAGGGCCAGAGGCTTCAGCACCGCGGCTTCACCGGCGAAGAACGTGCACGCCTCATCGACGGT
>JBDTCA010000460.1:0-3851 GCA_039923815.1 Caldimonas sp.
GGCGAGGACAACCACCTCGAGAAGGAATACCTCGTGCGCGTCGCGGCTCCGCCCGGCCAGCCGCTCACGGCGGAAGGTCTGGCGATGCTCAACCACGGTCTGGCGCTCGACGATCAGCCGCTCAAGCCCGCTTTCGTGGAGTGGGCCAACGACGACCAGCTCCGCTTCGTGCTGCGCGAAGGCAAGAAGCGGCAGATCCGCCGCATGTGCGAACTGGTCGGCCTGCAGGTGCTGGGCCTGAAGCGCGTGCGCATCGGCGCAGTGATGCTGGGCGCCCTGCCCACCGGCGCCTGGCGCTACCTGCGAATGGACGAGGGCTTCGTACCCCGGCCGACGCCGGGCCTTCCTCCGGGCTAGTGCAGGTTCAGGCTGCCGCCGAACAGCCCGAGCAGCCCGATCACGATCAGGTAGATGGCGACGATGAAGTTGAGCAGCCGCGGCGCGATCAGGATGAGGATGCCGGCGATCAGTGCGATCAGCGGACCGATGGAGACGTTGAGGTTCATGTCGAGCCCTGGGTGAGTCTGTGGTGATGCGAACGCCGGCGCGGTCCCGCCCTTACTGGACGCGCCGCACCGACGAGACCTGGCGGGTCAGGCCGCCGAGATTGGGGTACCTGCCTGGCCGATAGACGGCGCAGTTGCCGCCGAAGCGGGCATCGGTACACATCTCCCAGGTGCCCGCGAGGACGACGACCGAGGCGACCTGGTCATTGAAGTTGACCCGCGCCAGATCGCGCAGGTCGCGGTCGACCCGGATGCGTGAGCCGCCGAAGTCGGGCTCGGAGAAGAAGTCGATGGCGGCATCGGTCGGCTGCGGCACCGGAGCTGGCTGCGGCGGCACCGCGTTGGCAGGCGGCGGGCTGGCGGCGCCAGGCCCGATCGACGAGATGGCGCGGTCGAAACCAGGGCCGAGATCGTCGTAGCGCCCTGGCCCATAGGTCCTGCAGTCGCCGCGAAAGAACGAGTCGCGGCAGGCGACCCAGACCCCCGACTCGACGTAGAGCGACGAGCTGGCATCGTTGAAGTTGGCGCGTTCGAGATCCGGGACCGGACCCGACAGCGCGAGGCTGCCGCCGCGCAGGCCGTGCTCGCGGTACAGCACTGCACGGCCGGCCTGGCCGGGCGGCGGCGCGGGATGGCCCGGCCCGTGCACCGCCGGTGCTTCGCCCACGGAACGAAGCAGCCGTGCCGACGACACCTGGCGGGCCATGCCATAGCCGAGGTCCGGGTAGCGTCCCGGCGGATAGGTGCGGCAGTTGCCGGAGAAATCGGCGTCACTGCAGAGCTCCCACGTGCCCTGCAAGACGTTGACGCTGGTGGCGCGATCGTTGAAGCCGCTGCTGCCCAGCGAGGCCGTGTCGGCGTCGAGCCGGATCGACCGGCCGTTGAAGTTGCCCTGGTCGTAGAGCTCGATGGCACCCCGGCCATAGTCGTTGTAATTGCCGCGGCGGTCGCCGTAGCTGCCGGTCTCGCGCGCCGAGCTGATGCGGTCGTTGAGGCGGCTGTCGATGACCGGATACTCGCCGCGCGTGAACACTGCGCAGGTGCCCTTGAACTCGGCCTCGGTGCACAGTTCCCAGCGACCCGACGCGACGACGATGCTCGAAGCGCGGTCGTTGAAGCCGGTCCGCGCAATGTCGCTCGTGTAGCCGCGCAGGGTCAGCTGGCTGCCGGCGAAGTTGGCGTGCTCGTAGAGCGTGATCTCCGCCGCGCTGGCAGCACCGGCGCCGAAGCAGAGTGCTGCGACGGCGGCGCGCGCCCATGCAGATCCGAGGGCTCGATTCGAAGGGATCACCATCACATTTCCTTTCAGCCAGTTCAGAGCGGGCTCGTGGCCACCGATGCTACGCTCGCGCGATGCATCGAGACACCGCCACGCCCGGTCGACGACGGGCGACGAGCAGTAGCCTTGGCGCATGAACGCCAAGACCGTGGCGGCGGTTGACGACGACCTTTCGTCCGTCGTCTGTCTTGCCGGTCCGACGGCGTCGGGCAAAAGCGCAGCGGCGCTCGCCATCGCCGAGCGGCTGTCACGTCGAATCGCCGTCGAGATCGTCAGCGTCGACTCGGCCCTCGTCTATCGCGACATGACGATCGGCACCGCCAAGCCGAGCGCCGCCGAGCGGGCCACCGTGCCGCACCATCTCGTCGACATCATCGACGCGGCCGAGCGCTACTCGGCGGCGCGGTTCGTCGCCGAGGCACGCCGCGAGATCGCTGCCATCCACGGTCGCGGTGCGTTGCCGTTGCTCGTCGGCGGCACCATGCTGTACTTCAAGGCGCTCTTCGACGGCCTCGATGCCTTGCCCGGCGCCGACGCTGCCATCCGAGCCGCGCTCGACGCGGAGGCCGGCGAGCACGGCTGGCCGTCGTTGCACGCCGAGCTGCAGCGCGTCGACCCGGCTTCGGCGGCCCGCCTGTCACCCCTCGACAGCCAGCGCATCCAGCGCGCACTCGAGGTCTACCGGATCAGCGGCAAGCCGCTTTCGGAATGGCACACCGGCACCTGCGCCGGCCTGCAGCCACCGCTGATCGCGCTCGAGCCCGCCGACCGCAGCTGGTTGCACGGCCGCATCGAGGCCCGCTTCGCGGCGATGCTCGACGCCGGCCTCGTCGACGAAGTGCGCGGCCTGCGAGCTCGCGGCGATCTCGACGCCGAGATGCCGTCGATGCGCGCTGTCGGCTATCGCCAAGCCTGGCAGGCGCTCGAGAGCGGCGACCTCTCTCGCCTGAGCGTCACGGCCACCGCCGCGACACGCCAGCTCGCCAAGCGCCAGCTGACGTGGCTGCGCTCGATGCCATGGCGCCAGGTCGTGGCCTGCGACACCGTCGATGCCACGGCGCAGGTGGTGCGCCTCGCCGAAGCGCACGTGGACAGGATGGCCGGGTTCGCCGACGGCATCGCCGCCAGCCCGTCCCTCGCGCTGCCTTGACATGGCCCTGCTGGAGATCGCGTCGCTCGCCAAACGCTACGGCGACAGCACGGTCTTCGCCGACGTCGACCTCACCGTGGCCGCCGGCGAGTTCGTCGCCGTGCTCGGCGAATCGTGCGTCGGCAAGTCGACCCTGCTGAATTGCGTGGCCGGGCTCGACAGCGTCGACGCCGGCAGCGTGCGCATCGACGGTGTCAACGTGATCTCGCTCGCCGAGCCGGCGCAGGCCGCGTTCCGGCGCACCCACCTCGGCTTCGTGTTCCAGGCCTTCCACGTGTTGCCGCATCTGAGTGTCGGCGCCAACGTCGGCCTGCCGCTGCTGCTGCAGGGCCGGCCCGACGACACCCGTGTCGCCGCGATGCTCGACGCCGTCGGCCTCGGCGGCTTCGCGGCGCGCCTGCCACAGACGCTCTCCGGCGGCCAGCTGCAACGTGTCGCCATCGCCCGCGCACTCGTCCACCGGCCGCGCCTCATCCTCGCCGACGAGCCGACCGGCAACCTCGACCCCGTGACCGCCGAGCGCGTGCTGTCGCTGCTGCTCGAGCAGGTGAAGGAGCTCGGCGCGGCCTGCCTGCTGGCAACGCATTCGCAGGCCGCCGCGGCGCGCGCCGATCGCGCCGTGACGCTGACCGCGACCGGCATCGTCGACAAGCCGCCGACGTGATCGCGCTGCTGCGCCAGCTCTCGTGGCCGGAGCTGCGCCATCACCCGTGGCGCAACGTCGCTGCGCTCGTTGCGGTCACGCTCGGCGTCGCCCTCGCCTTCTCGGTGCACCTCATCAACGCGTCGGCGCTGGCCGAGTTCGGCGCCGCGGTGCGCGCGGTCAACGGCGAGCCCGACCTGGAGATCGTCGGTGGCCGCGAGGGCTTCGACGAAGCGCTCTACCGCTCGGTCGCCGCCGACGCGTCCGTGGCCG
>JBDTCA010000461.1:0-3676 GCA_039923815.1 Caldimonas sp.
TGTTGCTCACGTTCCTGTTCCGGCAGATGCCCGAGCTGGTCGAGCGCGGCCACATCTACATCGCGCAGCCGCCGCTCTACAAGGTCAAGTTCGGCAAGGACGAGCAGTACCTCAAGGACGGCCTCGAGCTCGACGCCTACCTGATGCGCGTCGCCCTCAAGGACGCACGCCTCGAGACCGGAACGGCCGCGGACGGCAGCGCCCCGACGGTGCTGCAGGGCGAGACGCTGGAAGCTCTGGCGCGCAAGTACGTGGTCGCCAAGAACGTCGTCGAGCGGCTCTCGAACTGGATGGACGTCGACGCCCTTCGCGCGATCGCCAACGGCCAGGCGCTCGACCTCGATTCACTCGACGCCGCCGAAGCGTCGGCAACGGCGCTTCAGACATCGTTGCGGGACGCCGAGGTCGCCGCCGAGTTCGACGCCCGCAGCGACAAGCACATCCTGCGCATCAGCCGGCTGCATCACGGCAACGTCAAGTCGAGCGTCATCACGGCCGACTTCGTCCACGGGGCCGACTACGAAGCGCTGAGCTCGGCCGGCCTGACCTTCAAGGGCCTGGTCGGCAAGGATGCGATCGTCAAGCGCGGAGAAGGCGATCGCCAGAAGGAGGCCCGCGTCGGCGATTTCCGCGAAGCCATGGCCTGGCTCGTCACGCAGGCCGAAGGTGCGGTGGCCCGGCAGCGCTACAAGGGGCTGGGCGAGATGAACCCGTCGCAGCTGTGGGAGACGACGATGGACCCGGCCGTGCGCCGCCTGCTTCGCGTTCAGCTCGACGACGCCATCGAGGCCGACCGCGTCTTCACGATGCTGATGGGCGACGAGGTCGAGCCGCGCCGCCAGTTCATCGAAACCAACGCGCTCAGGGTCGCGAACATCGACGTCTGACGATCGCTCTGCACCACGACGCTCGCGGCGGCACGCCGTCGTGCGCGCGTTGCGGTCGTCGTCAGGACGAGGTCTGCGCCACTTGCCGTTCCGAAGACTCATGGCCTCCATCACCATCGATCGCGTATCCAAGAGCTTTGCCGGTGTCGACGTCCTCCGGGACCTGTCGTTGCACGTTCCGGACGGCGGCTTCTTCACCCTGCTCGGGCCGAGTGGCTGCGGCAAGACCACGCTGTTGCGCTGCATCGCCGGCTTTCATGAGCCCGACCGCGGCCACGTCCTGTTCGACGACGACGACGTCACCCACGTCTCGACGCACCGCCGCGACATCGGCATGGTGTTCCAGGATTACGCGCTGTTCCCGGACAAGACGGCCTGCGACAACGTCGCCTACGGATTGCGCGCGCGGGGGGTTGCGAAAGTCGAGACCATCGAGCGGGTCGGAATGGCGCTGGCCAAGGTCGGTCTCGGCGATCTGGCCGGTCGCTACCCGGCCCAGATGAGCGGCGGCCAGCGCCAACGCGTCGCCCTTGCGCGCGCACTCGTGATCCGACCGCGCGTGTTGCTGATGGACGAACCGCTCTCCAATCTCGACGCCAAGATGCGGTTGCAGATGCGCGATGTCATCCTCGATCTCGTCCGCGAGGCGGGCATCACCACCGTCTTCGTCACCCACGACCAGGAAGAGGCACTGGCGATGTCCGACCGCATCGCCATCATGGACCGGGGCAGCATCGCCCAGCTCGGCACGCCGGAAGAGCTGTACGCGACTCCCGCCAACGCTTATGTGGCCGACTTCATCGGCTCGGCGAACGTCATCCCCGTGCGCGGCTTGCGGCGCGACGCCGACGGCACCGCCGAGGCACCGACGCCGGTGCACTTTCGCTACGGCGGCAGCGAGCTCGTGGGCCTCCGGTCCGGCGAGTTGCAAGGGGATGCCGCCGTGCTCATTGCACGGCCGGAATCCCTCTGCCTGGTCGATGCGTCGTCGCGCGACCCCAACTCCCTGCCCGGCGAGGTCGTCAGGCGCCAGTACCTGGGCTTCAAGACGGCCTACCGCATCCGTCTCGACGACGCCTCCGAGATCCGGGTCGAACTGCACGCGGGCGATCCTGCCGCGCACTTCCAGGCCGGCGATCGCGTCCGGGTGGTGGTGCCGGGCGACAGCCGCGTCGTCGCGGGCTGATGTCGTGACGGCCTGACGGACCGACGGTGGTGAAAGTCAAATGGTGGCCGTGGGGCGTGCTGACGCTGATCAGCCTCGTGCTGCTCCTGTTCTTTCTCTTCTACCCCCTCGGCGTGCTGTTCTCGAACAGCGTCCGCGACGACTCCGGCGCCTTGACGCTCGACGGCTTCCGGGCGTTGCTGGCCGACCGACAGTACGTGGAGGCGTTCCGGAACAGCCTTGTCCTCGGCGTCGTCGTCACGGCCTGCACGGTCGCGATCGGCGTGCCGTTCGCCTACATGGTGGCGCGCTACGACTTTCCGTTCAAGGGGGTCGTCGCGGTGCTGCCGCTCCTCACGATCGTCATTCCCGAGATCATCGTCGGCCAGTCGTGGTTGCTGATCGCCGGCAACAACGGCCTGGTGACGAACCTGCTCGCGGAAGTCGGCATCGAGCTGCCGTCGTTCTACGGGTGGACCGGGATGATCGTCTCGATGACGCTCGTGTACTACACCTACGTCTACCTGGGCGTGCTCGCCGCCCTGCGCGGCTTCGACGGCCAGCTCGAAGAGGCCGGATTGAGCCTGGGCACGTCGCCGCTCCAGACCCGGCTGCGCGTGATGGTGCCGGTACTGCTGCCGGCGGTGCTCGTCAACGCGCTGGTGGTCTTCACGCTCGTGATCGGCAACTTCGCGCTGTCGATGCTGTTCGGCAGCCGCGTGCCGCTGCTCTCGGTGATGACCTACAACACCTTCGTCAGCGAGATGGGCAGCAGCCCGCTGTTGCAGAGCGCGATGTCGGTGGTGGCCATCGGCATCGTCGCCGCGGTGCTGTTCGTTCAGAAGCGCGTCGTCGAGCGCAAGGTCTACACCATGACCCAGGGCCGCGCGCCCGCTCCCCGTCGCGTGCACTCCGGGGCGTCGATCCTGTTCACGGCATGTGTCGGGCTGGTGGTCCTGGTGTCGCTGCTGCCGCTCGTGATCGTCTTCGTCGGCGCGTTCACCGAGACGAGCGGACCGGTCATGCGCTGGGGCCAGTGGTCGCTGTCGAGCCTGGAGCGGGCCGTGCGAGGGGCGCCGGAGCCGATCCTCAATTCAATGAAGTTCGCATCGGTGGCGACCGTGATCGGCGTCGTGTTCGCCGTGCTGGTGAGCTACCTCACCATCAAGAAGCGCACCGCGACATCCCAGCTGCTGGATTACGTCGTGGTCCTGCCGCTGACCATCTCCGGGACCGTGCTCGGCATCGCGCTTCTGCAGACGTTCAACACCGGTTGGCTGATCCTCGCCGGCACGTCGGGGATCATGGTGCTCACGTACACGTTGCGACGGCTCCCGTTCGCGATGCGCAATGCATCCTCGACGCTGTTCAACATCCCCGACTCCATCGAGGAGGCCTCGATCAGCCTGGGCGTGTCGCCGCTGATGAGCTTCTTCAAGGTGGTGCTGCCGGCAATGAAGGCCTCCATCGTCTCGGCCGCGATCCTGATGTGGCTGACCACCATCTCGGAGCTCTCGGCATCGATCGTGGTGTACTCGGGTGGGTTGGAGACGATGCCCATCGCCATCTTTCGCCAGGTCGACAGTGGCCGGCTCGGACTCGCGTCGGGCTATGGCGCCGCCCT
>JBDTCA010000462.1:0-2866 GCA_039923815.1 Caldimonas sp.
TGCCAAGCAGGCCATCAACTCGGCCCTGCTCCGCAGCGGCGCCGCCATCGACGAGATGAACTGCGTGCGCAAGCACCTCTCCGCGATCAAGGGTGGCCGGCTGGCGAGGGCGTGCGCGCCGGCACGCGTCGTGACGCTGATCGTGAGCGACGTGCCGGGCGACTCGCCGGCGGTGATCGGCAGCGGCCCGACCGTGCCCGACCCGACGACGTGCGCCGATGCGCTGGCCGTGCTCGACCGCTACGCCATCGACATGCCGGCGGCCGTTCGCGCCGGCCTCGAGCGCGGCACCTTCGAGACGCCGAAGCCGGGCGAGACCTCGTTCGCCGCCAACGCCGTGCATCTCGTCGCCACGCCGCAGCAGTCGCTCGACGCTGCCGCGGAGCTGGCGCGGCGGTGCGGCATCGATGCCCACATCCTCGGCGACGAGATCGAGGGCGAATCGCGAGAAGTCGGCAAGGTGCATGCGGCCCTGGCCCGGCAAGTGGCGCGCCGTGGCCAGCCGTTCGAGTCGCCCTGCGTGGTGCTTTCGGGCGGCGAGACCACGGTGACGGTTCGCGCCGACGCGGGAAAAGGCGGGCGCGCGTCCGAGTTCCTGCTCGCCTGCGCCCTGGCGTTGCAGGGCGAGCCGCGTGTCTGGGGACTTGCGGCGGACACCGACGGCATCGACGGCAGCGAGGTCAACGCCGGCGCCATCATCGCGCCCGACTCCCTGCAACGTGCGGCGGCGCTCGGGCTGAGTGCGCGCGACCATCTCGATCGGCACGATGCCTTCACCTGGTTCGAGCTGCTCGGCGACCTGGTCGTCACCGGCCCGACCTTCACGAACGTCAACGATTTTCGGGCGCTGCTGATCCTCTGAGCCCTGGCGGTGCCGACGGGCGTGGCCGGCGATGCGCCCGATCGTCGCGGCGCTCCATGCGCTGGCGATGGAGGCGTGGTGCAGGCTGCAGCAGGTAGGGCGTGAAATACGAGCCGCCGTCGAGGGCGGTGTCGTCGGGCGAGAGATCGATGGCGCGCGGCCGCTGGAGTTCGTCGTGCCTGTCGCGCTCGTCGTGCGCCTCGCGTTCACTTCGGGCGACGCGATCTCGACGAGCGTCGTCTTCGGCCAGGCGGCGACCGTCGATGCCGCGCTGGATGCGCTCGCTCACGGCCTGCGCCTCCGCCTTGAGGTCGAGGCCACGCTGGCGGGCCGCGTCGGCGTCTTCGGGTTCGATGCGCCAGGCCCGCTCGGTGACGTCGATGGCCGAGGGGTGATCGGTGAGCACGGTGCGGCCGTCGGCGCTGCGTTGCTGGTAGACCTGCGTCGGCGCTGGCGTGCTGGCAGCGAACGCATCGGCGCCGACCAGGGCGAGTGAAGCGAGCACGACGGTCGGGCCGTGACGAAGCAATGCATTCATGGCCGACACTGTGCCACGCACGGCCGCCGACACGGCAGCGTGGCCAAGGCGGCAACGCTTGTTAGCCTCCGCGTTCGCCGGTCGATCGCCGCACCATCGACCCTTGCGACTACCCACCTGGAGCGAGCCCCTCACGCCATGACCGATACCTTTGTATTTCGCGCTGATGCACTCACCGCCGCGGTGCACGCCATCGTCGCCGCCGCCGGCTCGTCGGATCGCGAGGCGGCGCTGGTCGCCGCCAACCTCGTCGAGGCCAACCTGCGTGGCCACGACTCGCATGGCGTCGGCATGGTGCCTCGCTACATCGACGCGGTGCTCGAGGGCGGCCTGGCGGTCAACGCCCACGTGCGCATCAAACAGGACAGCGGCGCCTTGCTCACGCTCGACGGTGCCCAGGGCTATGGCCAGGTCATCGGCGCCGAGGCGATGGCGCTCGGCGCCGAGCGCGCCAAGGCGAACGGCGTCTGCGTCGTCGGCCTTGCGCACTCGCACCACCTCGGCCGCATCGGCCACTGGGCCGAGCAGTGCATCGGCCACGGCCTGGTCTCGATCCACTTCGTCAACGTGCTGGCGCGGCCCATCGTGGCGCCGTTCGGTGGCCGCGACGCGCGCATCGGCACCAACCCGTTCTGCGTCGGCATCCCGCGCCCCGGCCACGAGCCGATCGTGCTCGACTTCGCGACCAGCAAGATCGCCCAGGGCAAGACCCGCGTTGCCTACAACAAGGGCGTGCAACTCGAGCCCGGCACCGTCATCGACGATCAGGGCGAGCCGACCACCGAGCCGCGCTTCACGGTGATCGAGCCGGTCGGCGCGCTGCTGCCGTTCGGCGAGCACAAGGGCGCGGGCCTGGCGCTGATCTGCGAGCTGCTCGGCGGTGCGCTGGCCGGCGGCGCCACCGGCGGCCCGATCACCGACGGCCGCAGGCGCGTGCTCAACAGCATGTTCTCGATCCTGGTCGACCCCGAGCGGCTCGGCACGGCAGCCAACCTGGCCGCCGAGATGGAGTCGTACGTCGCCTTTGCCACCGCTTCGCCACCGGCCACCGGCGTCGACCGACTGAAGACGCCGGGCGAGCCGGAACGCGAGACGCGGGCGGCGCGGCTGGCCGCCGGCGTGCCCGTCGACGCGGTGACCTGGGCCGAGATCATCGCCGCCGGCGAGAAGGTCGGAATGGCGCGCGGCAGCGTCGACGCGCTGGCACGATAGTCACTTCTTCGGAGATCTCCAGATGCGCATCGCTCCACGTTCAACACTGCCGCATGCCCTGGCCGCGCTGCTGCCGCTGCTCGCCTTGTCTCTGTTCACGGCCAGCGCCACCGCGGCGGTCGAGCTCGACAAGCTGAAGCTGCCGGCGGGCTTTCGTGCCGAGCTCGTCACCGATGCGGTGCCGAACGCGCGCCAGATGACGCTCGGCCGCACCAGCGACGGCAAGAGCATGGTCTACGTGGGCAGCATGCGCG
>JBDTCA010000463.1:0-8147 GCA_039923815.1 Caldimonas sp.
GCGCGCTCACCCGCGCGCGCGAGGTCATTGCGACACGCAACAGCGGTGACCTCGGGCAGAGGCTCCAGGCGCTGCTCGATGAGCATGCGAATCGCAGCTCGCGCGATGTCCTGTGGCGGTCCCGGCAATCTCGACGAGGACATGCTCGAGTTCTTTCGCCGCTTCGGCATGCCACAACCGAATCGGCCGAGCCCGAACCCGCGCGCGCCGCTGCCGCAGCAGCCCGACGGCGAATCGACGCCGCGCGGCGTCGGCTCCGGCTTCATCCTCAACGCCGACGGTTACGTGATGACCAACGCCCACGTCGTCGATGGCGCCGACGAGGTCATCGTTACTCTGGCCGACAAGCGCGAATTCAAGGCGCGCACCATCGGTGCCGACAAGAAGAGCGACGTGGCGCTGGTCAAGATCGACGCAAGCGGCCTGCCGACGGTGCGCATCGGCGACGTGTCCAAGCTCAAAGTCGGCGAGTGGGTGATCGCGATCGGTTCGCCGTTCGGACTCGAGAGTACGGTCACTGCCGGCATCGTCAGCGCCAAGTCGCGCAATACTGGCGACTTTCTCCCGCTGATCCAGACCGATGTCGCCATCAACCCGGGTAACTCGGGCGGGCCGCTCATCAACATGCGAGGCGAGGTCGTCGGCATCAATTCGCAGATCTATAGTCGATCGGGCGGCTACCAGGGCATCTCGTTCGCGATTCCGATCGACGAGGCGACGCGAGTTTCTGAGCAGTTGCGAGCCGGGGGTCGTGTGATTCGCGGTCGGATCGGGGTTGTCATCGACCGCGTCACGCGCGAGGTGGCCGAGTCGATCGGCCTCGGCAAGCCGACCGGCGCGCTCGTCCGCAGCGTCGAGGCCGCTGGCCCGGCCGAGAAGGCGGGCGTCGAGGCGGGCGACATCATCACCAAGGTCGACGGCAGGGTGGTGGACTCTGCGGAAGAGCTTCCACGCATCGTCGGCAGCATCAAGCCGGGCAACAAGGCGACGCTTCAGGTGTTTCGCCGCGGCTCCCATCGTGACCTCGCTGTCGTCGTCGCCGAGCTGGAACCAGAGCGCATTGCCGGCAAACGGCCTGGCGAAGGCGACGCCGCCAAGCCACCGGCAGTCGTGAGCAGTTTCGGGCTCGCCGTCTCCGACCTGACGGACGCGCAGCGTCGTGAGCTGAAGATCAAGAACGGCGTGCGGGTCGATACGGCCGAAGGCATCGCGGCACGCGCAGGCATCACCACCGGCGATGTCATCGTGACCGTGGACAACGTCGAGATCACGGGTGCGAAGCAGTTCGACGCTGTGATGGCCAAGCTCGACAGGGCCAAGGCGGCGACGCTGCTCGTGCGTCGCGGCGAAGCGGCCAGCTTTCTGATCCTGCGCCCGTCGCGCTAGGGTTTGCCCTTGATTAGCCAAGTTTGTGTGTGCCCGCTGACATTGTGCGAAGGGTCTCGTTCGACCGCTAGGATCGCGGCCAAATTGCCGGGCGTCGAACGGTTTCAGGGTCAGGGAAGTCGCTGAAGTTGTCCCCTGATCATCCACAAGGGAATGTGGATAACCTGTGGACGAATTTCCTGTTGGCAGGCTGCAACGGGAACAAATCAAGCACTGGCGCGGGTTGCGGAGGGGTGCTTTTGGCTACAATGAAATCACCCAACAAGCAGTTGCCAAACGTTTTGTTGGAAGGCGCGTCAGTAATTCGACGTGCCTTTTTTTTGCCTCCGATGTTCGGCTCTGCCGTCGTGACGAGCCCTCGGCGCACGCGACCCACGCAGTGACATGCAGCACATCCGAAACTTCTCCATCATTGCCCACATCGACCACGGCAAGTCGACGCTTGCCGATCGTCTGATCCAGCGTTGCGGTGGTCTGAGCGAGCGTGAGATGGAAGCGCAGGTGCTCGACTCGATGGACATCGAGCGGGAGCGGGGCATCACGATCAAAGCACAGACCGTCGCGTTGAACTACACCGCGCGCAGCGGCGTGGTGTACCAACTCAACCTGATCGACACCCCGGGTCACGTCGACTTCTCGTATGAAGTGAGTCGGTCGTTGTCGGCCTGCGAGGGCGCACTGCTCGTCGTCGACGCGAGCCAGGGTGTCGAGGCGCAGACGGTGGCCAATTGCTACACCGCGCTCGATCTCGGCGTCGAGGTCGTGCCAGTACTCAACAAGATGGATCTTCCGCAAGCGGACCCGGAGCGCGCCCGCGAGGAGATCGAGGACGTCATCGGCATTGACGCCACGAACGCAATTCCGTGCAGCGCCAAGACCGGCGAGGGCATCGACGACATCCTCGAGGCCGTCGTTGAACGCATGCCGCCGCCCCGCGGGCTGGCCGACGCGCCGCTGCGGGCGATGATCGTCGACTCATGGTTCGACAACTACGTCGGCGTGGTGATGCTGGTCCGAGTCGTCGACGGCAGCCTGCGTCGGGGCGAGAGGATTCGCCTGATGGCGAGCGACACCGTGTTCGACGCCGACCACCTCGGCGTTTTCACGCCCGCTTCGGTCGCGCGCGACAAGCTCTTGGCAGGCGAGGTCGGCTTCGTGATCGCTGGCATCAAGGAGCTGCAGGCCGCCAAGGTTGGTGACACGATCACGCTGGAGAAGAAGCTTCCGAACAACGCCGGCGTCGCGACCGAGCCGCTGCCGGGTTTCAAGGAAATCCAGCCGCAGGTCTTCGCCGGTCTGTACCCGACCGAGGCCAGCGAATACGACCAGCTCCGCGACGCTCTCGAAAAGCTCAAGCTCAACGACTCTTCGCTGCGCTACGAGCCCGAAGTGAGCCAGGCGCTGGGGTTCGGCTTTCGGTGCGGCTTTCTCGGCCTGCTTCATATGGAGATCGTCCAGGAGCGGCTGGAGCGCGAGTTCGACCAGGACCTGATCACGACGGCGCCGTCGGTCGTCTATCAGGTCGCACTCAACGACGGCACCGTGCTGCAGGTCGACAACCCGTCGAAGATGCCCGATCTCGGCCGGATCGCCGAGATCCGTGAGCCGATCGTCACCGTGCAGCTCTACATGCCGCAGGAGCATGTCGGCCCGGTGATGACCTTGGCCAACCTGAAGCGCGGCGAGCAGAAGAACATGGCCTACCACGGTCGCCAGGTCATGCTCACTTACGAGATGCCGCTGGCTGAGATCGTGCTCGACTTCTTCGACAAGCTGAAGAGCGTGTCGCGCGGCTATGCGTCGATGGACTACGAGTTCAAGGAATACCGTGCCGCCGACGTCGTCAAGGTCGACATCCTGCTCAATGGCGACAAGGTCGACGCGCTGTCGATCATCGTCCACCGCACCCAGAGCCAGTACCGGAGCCGCGCTGTCGTGAGCAAGATGCGCGAGCTCATTTCGAGGCAGATGTACGACGTTGCGATCCAGGCTGCCATCGGAGCCAACATCATCGCGCGTGAGACAATCAAGGCCCTTCGCAAGAACGTGATCGCCAAGTGCTACGGAGGCGACATCTCGCGCAAGAAGAAGCTGCTCGAAAAACAGAAGGCCGGCAAGAAGCGCATGAAGCAGATCGGCTCCGTCGAGGTGCCGCAAGAGGCGTTTCTCGCAATTCTCCAGGTGGATGACTGATGGGTTTGCTGACCGGCCTGCTCTATGCCTGCCTAGGAGTTTTTGGCGTCGGCTGGTACTTCAGCAAGTGGTCGGGCAATTTCTCCCTGTTGCTCTTCACGCTCACGATCGTCACCTTCTGCTACTGGCTTGCGGAGCGGTTCTATTTCGCCCCGAAGCGTTTTCGAGCAGTAGCGACTTTCGAGCGCAACGATGCGGCGCGGCGCCAGCAACTGGCCGACCAGGGCATCAAAAAGGTCGACGATCACGGCGCCGAGACACGCCAGGCGTTGCTCCTGCAGCCATGGTGGCTCGACTGGACGGCGGGTCTGTTCCCGGTGATCCTCGCCGTCTTCCTGTTGCGGTCGTTCCTTTTCGAGCCGTTCAAGATTCCGTCCGGGTCGATGATGCCGACGCTCATGATCGGCGACCTCATCCTCGTCAACAAGTTTCACTATGGCATCCGGCTGCCGGTCATCAATCGCAAGATCGTCGACATCCACAACCCCGAGCGCGGCGATGTGATGGTGTTTCGTTTTCCGAAGGACCCGAGCACCGACTTCATCAAGCGCGTGATCGGCCTCCCGGGTGATGAAGTGATGTTTCGCGACCAGAAGCTCTACATCAACGGCGAGGCTGCCAAGCTCGAGGCGGCACCGCCGCCGGGTTTCTACGACGAAGACGCGCGTGCCTACACGCCGTCGTTCGAGGAGAAGCTGGGGACCATGCAACACAAGATCCTCATTAATCCTCAGTCGGCGCCATTTTGGAAAAGCCAGGAGGGCAGTCAGTTTCCTTTTCGCGAAAACTGCCGCTACAGTGACAACAGCGTGACGTGCAAGGTGCCTCCCGGGCACTATTTCATGATGGGCGACAACCGCGACAACTCGCTCGACTCGCGCTATTGGGGGTTCGTTCCCGACGAGAACATCGTCGGCAAAGCGTTCTTCATCTGGATGAATTTCGGCGACTTGAAGCGGATCGGGCCGTTCCAGTAGCAAGGTGCCGGCAAAGGAGGAGAACGGGATGAACCGAGAAGCCGGCAGGGCTCGAAGTCAACGAGGGGTGACGCTTTTCGGGCTTCTTTTCTGGGCCGTCGTCGTAGGCTTCCTCGCGCTCGTCGGAATGCGCGTGCTACCAGCGTTGAACGAGTACTTCACGATCAAGCGTGCGGTCAACAAGATCACCACGGAGGGCACCACGGTGCCCGAGATACGGGCAGCCTTCGAACGCACGAAAGACGTCGAGTACTCGATCTCGACCATTTCCGGCAAGGATCTGACGATCACCAAGGAAAACGACAAGATCGTCGTCAGCTTCGCGTACGACAAAGAAGTTGAACTCGTGAAGCCTGTTTTCCTTCTGATCAAGTTCGAGGGCCGCTCGAACTAGATCGCCGCGGCTCGCCCCCACCTTCGCGAGCCTTCACCGCATGGATTCCCACCTCGTCGCGCTGCAGCAGCGCATCGGCCACCGCTTCGGCGACGCCGCGCTCCTGCAGCGAGCGCTGACACATCGCAGCTTCGGTCTGGATCACAACGAGCGACTCGAATTCCTGGGGGACGCCGTGCTGAGCCTGGTCGTGTCCAGCCTTCTGTTCGATCGACTCGGCGGTTCCGATGAGGGCGATTTGACCCGTGTTCGCGCCCATCTGGTGCGTGAAGACAGCCTGCATCGGGCGGCACTTCAGCTCGGCCTTCCCGAATCGCTGCGCCTCGGCGACGGCGAGGCGCGTGGCGGTGGCGCGCTGCGCCCGTCGATCCTCGCCGATGCCCTGGAAGCGTTGCTCGGCGCCACTTTCCTCGACGGTGGTCTCGACGCCGCGCGATCGCTGGTGCACAGCCTGTTCAGCGAGATCATCGACACCACCGACGTGGCGAGCTGGGCCAAGGACGCGAAAACCGAGCTCCAGGAATGGCTTCAGGCGCGCCGCATCAACGTGCCCAGCTACCGCATCGTCGCCACTCGCGGGCAGGCCCATGCACAAACCTTCGAGGTGGAGTGCGCCGTGCCGGCGCTCAGCCTGCACGAATCCGGCGAGGGCAAGTCCCGCCGTACCGCGGAGCAGGAGGCAGCGCGCCGGATGCTCGACACGCTGCGTGCCACCGACCGGCCCGGAAGCGCCCTGCAATCCTGATGAAGAAATGCGGTCTCGTGGCCATTGTCGGCAGGCCCAACATGGGCAAGTCGACGTTGCTCAATGCACTTGTCGGCCAGAAGATCAGCATCACGTCGAGCAAGGCGCAGACGACGCGCCATCGCATCACCGGCATCCGCACGCGTGACAACGCCCAGTTCGTCTTCGTCGACACGCCGGGTTTCCAGACACGCCACGTCGCGCCGCTGAACCGGGCGCTGAACCGGGCCGTCACCGGCACGGTGAGCGACGTCGACGTGATGCTGCTCGTCGTCGAGGCAGGCAAGTTCGGCAACGACGACGCCGCCGTGCTCGACCTTTTGCCGCCTGACAAGCCCGTGCTTCTGATCGCCAACAAGCTCGATACCGTGACCCGCCGCGCTGACCTTGCGCCCTGGCTCCAGGCGATGCAGACGCGCCATCCGTTCGCCGAGTTCGTGCCAATGTCGGCGCACAAGGCGGCCGATGTCGAGCGCCTGCTCGGAATCATCGAGCCCTATCTGCCGCAGCAGCCGTGGCTGCACGAAGAGGACGCGCTGACTGACCGCAGCGACCGGTTCCTCGCGGCCGAGATCGTGCGTGAGAAGCTGTTCCGCCTCACCGGCGACGAGCTGCCCTACACCTCGACCGTGATCATCGACAGGTACGAGGAGGAGGGCGACCTGCGCCGCATCGCCGCCACCATCGTTGTCGAGCGCGATGCCCACAAGGGCATGATCATCGGCAGCGGTGGCGAGCGACTGAAGCGCATCGGCTCCGAGACGCGCCAAGAGCTCGAGCGGCTGCTCGGGGCCCGAGTCTTCATCGAGCTGTGGGTGAAGGTGCGTGGTGGCTGGGCCGACGACGAAGCCCACCTGCGCTCGTACGGCTACGACTGACCATCGCGAGCCTTACATGGTCGTGCGCCATTCCCGCCAGGCGCCGCTGTCGGCGTACGTGCTGCATCGCTACGAATGGAGTGAGTCGAGCCTCATCCTCGACGTCTTCACGCGCGACCAAGGTCGCATCGCAGCTGCTGCCAAGGGTGCCCGGCGTCCGTTCTCGCAGCTTCGCAGCGTGCTCCTGCCGTTCCAGCGAATACAGATCTCGCTCGGCCGGCAGGCCCAGGGAGCGGAGGCGCGCGAGGTCGAGACGTTGAAGGCCGCCGAGTGGACGGGTGGCCACGCGATGCTGACCGGCGCCGCGCTCTTCAGCGGCTTCTATCTGAACGAGCTGCTGATGAAGTTGCTGGCGCGGCACGATCCGCATCCGGCATTGTTCGACGTGTACGCCGCCACGCTGATCGAGCTGGGTCAGGCCGACGAAGCAGGCGCCCAGGCGGCACTGCGTGCGTTCGAGCTGGTGCTGCTGAAGGAAGTTGGCCTGCTGCCCGATCTGGCCGTCGAGACGGCGACGCGGCGCGCCGTGGCGGCTGATTCGCGCTACCTCGTGCTTGCCGATTCAGGCGTCGTCGAAACGCGCGACGAAGGCGCCGGCAGCGCCAGCGGAGCCACGCTCATGGCACTTCACGCCGCACTCGTCGGCGGCGATCTCGAGCGGTTGCAGCGGGCCGCGCGCGGCTCGCTGGCCGAGTTGAGGCCGTTGCTGCGTAGCCAGCTTCACTATCATCTCGGCACCTCTCAGCTGCGAACGCGGCAGGTCATGGTCGACGCTCAAGCGCTCGACCGGCGACCCCGCCCCTTGCCATGAATCCGATGATGACGACCGGCCTCGACGCCCGCCGTGGCGCGACGGCGCTTTCCGTCAACGTCAACAAGATCGCGTTGTTGCGCAACCAGCGCGATCTCGCGATCCCGAGCGTGGTCGGCCTGGCGACGCTGGCATTGCAGGCCGGCGCCCATGGCATCACCGTCCACCCACGGCCCGACCAGCGCCACATCCGCCGCCACGACGTGAGCGAGCTCGGCGACATGTTGAAGGACTGGCCCGATGCCGAGTTCAACATCGAGGGCAATCCGTTCCACAACCTCATGGAGATCGTGCGTGAGGAGCGGCCGCAGCAATGCACTTTCGTTCCCGACAGCGCCGAGCAATCGACCTCCGACCACGGCTGGAACTTGGCCGCAGACGGCGCGCGTCTGGCGCCCCTGGTCGACGAGGCCCATGCGCTCGGCGTGCGCGTCAGCCTCTTCGTCGATGCCGATGCCGATGCTGTCGAAGCCGCGAAGGCGATCGGCGCCGATCGCATCGAGCTCTATACCGAGCCTTATGCACGTGCGTGGAACACCGCGGCGCAGCCAGAAGTTCTCTCCCGTTTTGCGGCCGCTGCGGCGGCGGCGCAGCGCACAGGTCTCGGAGTCAATGCCGGCCACGATCTCAATCTCCACAACCTCGCCGATTTTCTCGCGGCGGTCCCGGGCACGCTCGAGGTCTCGATCGGTCATGCGCTGGTCGCCGATGCCCTCGAGTTCGGCATGACCGAGACCATCCACGCCTATCTGCGAGCGTTGCG
>JBDTCA010000464.1:0-2861 GCA_039923815.1 Caldimonas sp.
ACCGGCACGATCTCGAGCTGGTTCTTCACGTTTTCCGGAATGTCCTGAAGATCCTTCACGTTGTCTTGCGGGATCAGGACGGTCTTGATCCCGCCACGACGCGCAGCAAGCAACTTCTCCTTCAGTCCACCGATCGCCGTGACCTCGCCACGCAAGGTGATCTCACCGGTCATCGCCACGTGGGCGCGAACAGGAATTCCGGTTAGCGCCGAAACAAAGGCCGTTGTCATGGCCGCACCGGCGCTCGGACCGTCTTTCGGCGTTGCTCCGTCAGGCACGTGGATATGGATGTCGCGCTTCTCGAACATCTCGTCCTTGATGCCGAGGCGGCGAGCCCGGCTGCGAACGACCGAACGCGCTGCCTCCACCGACTCCTTCATGACATCGCCGAGCTGGCCCGTGCGAAGAATGTTGCCCTTGCCAGGCATGACCGCGGCCTCGATGGTCAGCAGGTCGCCACCGACTTCCGTCCACGCCAGACCGACCACCTGGCCAACCTGGTTCTCCTTCTCGGCCTGTCCGTAATCGTATTTGCGAACACCGAGATAAGTGTTGAGGTTGTCCTCGGTGACGACGACTTTCTCGGTCACTTCCTTCAACTGGATCGCCTTGATGACCTTTCGGCACACCTTGGAGATCTCGCGCTCGAGCGAGCGCACGCCAGCCTCCCGGGTGTAATAGCGAACGATGCCACGCACCGCCGATTCCGTGACGTCGAGCTCGCCTTCCTTGACGCCGTTGTTCTTGGCCTGCTTCGGTAACAGGTACTTGACGGCAATGTTGACCTTCTCGTCTTCGGTGTAGCCCGCGAGTCGAATGACTTCCATCCGGTCGAGCAGAGCCGGTGGAATGTTCATCGAATTCGATGTCGCAATGAACATCGTGTCGCTGAGGTCGAAGTCGACCTCGACGTAGTGGTCGCTGAAGGTGTGGTTCTGCTCCGGGTCGAGCACCTCGAGAAGTGCCGACGACGGATCACCGCGAAAGTCCATGCCGAGCTTGTCGATCTCGTCGAGCAGGAAAAGCGGATTGCGCGTGCCGATCTTGGTCAGGCTCTGCAGCACCTTTCCCGGCATCGAACCGATGTAGGTGCGCCGGTGGCCGCGGATCTCCGCTTCGTCACGCACACCGCCGAGCGCCATGCGCACGAACTTGCGGCCGGTGGCGCGCGCCACGCTCTGTCCGAGCGAGGTCTTGCCGACGCCGGGAGGTCCAACCAGACACAGGA
Source organism: Caldimonas sp. (assembly GCA_039923815.1). Lineage (GTDB taxonomy): Bacteria > Pseudomonadota > Gammaproteobacteria > Burkholderiales > Burkholderiaceae_C > Schlegelella_A. The sequence continues at coordinate 1,229 of JBDTCA010000464.1, forward strand.
TCGGCGACTCCACCTTGTCGACGCGCTGCTGCACCGCGAGGTACTCGAGGATGCGGTCTTTCACCTTGTCGAGGCCGTAGTGATCTTCGTCGAGCACCTGCGCCGCGAAGGCGAGGTCCTGCTTGATCTTCGTGCGCTTGGCCCACGGCAGGTTGACCAGCGTGTCGATGTAGTTGCGGACGACGGTCGCTTCCGCAGACATCGGCGACATCAGCTTGAGCTTCTTGAACTCGGCGTCGACCTTCTTCTTGGCTTCCTTCGGCAGCTTGGCGGCGATGATCTTCTTCTCGAGCTCCTCCATGTCGGCGCCCTCTTCGCCGTCACCGAGTTCCTTCTGGATCGCCTTGACCTGTTCGTTGAGGTAGTACTCGCGCTGGCTCTTCTCCATCTGCCGCTTCACACGGCCGCGGATGCGCTTTTCGACCTGCAGGATGTCGACTTCGTGCTCCAGCTGCTCGAGCAGTTTTTCAAGCCGCTTGTCGACGTCGACGAGGTCCAGCACGGCCTGCTTGTTCTCAAGCTTGAGGGGCAGATGCGCAGCGATGGTGTCGGCCAGGCGGCCGGCGTCGTCGATGCCCGAGATCGATGTCAGGATCTCCGGCGGGATCTTCTTGTTGAGCTTGACGTACTGGTCGAACTGCTGCGTCACCGCGCGGCGCAGTGCTTCGACCTCGCTTTTCGTCTCGGTCTCGGGTGGCACCGGCGTCACGTCGGACACGAAGTATTCGCCGTTATCCGTGATGCTGTGGGTTGTCGCCCGCTGCACGCCTTCCACGAGCACCTTCACGGTGCCGTCAGGGAGCTTGAGCATCTGCAGGATCGACGAGACGCAGCCGACCTCGAACATGTCGTCTGGCTTCGGCTCATCCTTGCCGGCCGCTTTCTGCGCAACCAGCATGATCTGGCGACCGGCTTCCATGGCGACTTCGAGCGCCTTGATCGATTTCGGCCTGCCGACAAACAGCGGGATGACCATGTGCGGGAAGACAACGACGTCGCGCAAGGGGAGCAGCGGCAGCGTGATCTTCTCGGCGGGCAGAACAGGATGTCCGGACATTGAAATTACCTCTCTTTTCTCAAGCCGATCTGAGGCTTGAGTCGACGATTAAAAGGGGGTGGCGCGGAGGTCTGGCGCCAGTGAGAAGCAACCTGCCCGAACGGTGAGCGCCGGGCGTCATGCGCATCAGGCGCTGAACTTGACCGGCTCTCGGTACACGAGAAGCGGCTTGGCCTCGTCCTGGATGGTGTGCTCGTCGAGCACGACCTTGGCCACACCGTCGAGGGTGGGCAACTCGAACATCGTGTCGATCAATGACTGCTCCATGATCGAGCGCAGGCCGCGGGCCCCGATCTTTCGCGCCAGCGCCTTCTTGGCGATGGCCGCCAGCGCCGACGGACGGATCTCGAGCTCGACGCCGTCCATCGCGAAGAGCTTCTGGTACTGCTTGACCAGCGCGTTCTTCGGCTCGGTCAGGATGCGGATGAGCGCGTCATCGGTCAGCTCGCCGAGTGTGGCCACGACGGGGAGTCGGCCGACCAGTTCCGGGATGAGCCCGAACTTGATCAGGTCTTCCGGCTCGACCTCGCGAAAGATCTCCGAGACGCGTTTTTCCGACTTCGTGTGCACAGTGGC
>JBDTCA010000465.1:0-3131 GCA_039923815.1 Caldimonas sp.
GCCAAGAAGACCTACGTGATGATGGAACACACGACCAAGACCGGCGAGCACAAGATCGTCGAGCGCTGCTCGTACCCGCTCACCGGGATCGGCTGCGTGGCGCGCATCTACACCGACCTCGCGGTCATCGATGTGACGCCCACCGGCCTCGCGGTGCGCGAGATGGCCGAAGGGCTCAGCCTCGACGCGCTGCAGATCCTGACCGGCGCGCCGCTCGTGCTCGCCGCCACACCCTGACCCGACCTGGACACACGACATGAACACGACCGAAGCCTTCATCTGCGACGCTGTTCGCACGCCCTTCGGCCGCTACGGCGGCGCCCTCTCCTCCATCCGCACCGACGATCTCGGCGCCTTGCCGATCAGCGCCCTGATGGTGCGCAACCCGAAAGTGGACTGGGCCGCGGTGGCCGACGTGATCTACGGCTGCGCCAATCAGGCCGGCGAGGACAACCGCAACGTTGCCCGCATGGCGCTGCTGCTGGCCGGCCTGCCGACCGAGGTGCCCGGCGCCACGGTCAACCGCCTGTGCGGCTCCGGCATGGACGCCGTCGGCACTGCAGCGCGGGCCATCAAGAGCGGCGAGGCGCAGCTGATGATCGCCGGCGGCGTCGAGAGCATGAGCCGGGCGCCGTTCGTGATGCCGAAGGCCGAGAGCGCGTTCTCGCGCGCCAACGCGGTCTACGACACCACGCTCGGCTGGCGCTTCGTCAACAAGCTCATGAAAGAGCGCTACGGCGTCGACTCGATGCCGGAGACCGCCGAGAACGTGGCCGGCGATTTCGGCATCGAGCGCGCAGCCCAGGACCGCATGGCGCTGGCGTCGCAATTGAAGGCCGTGGCGGCGCAGAAGGCGGGCTTCTTCGACGCCGAGATCGTGCCGGTGACGATCGCGCAGAAGAAGGGCGACCCGCTCGTCGTCTCGAAAGACGAGCATCCGCGCGAGACCAGCCTCGAGGCGCTCGCGAAGCTCAAGGGCGTTGTGCGGGCCGACGGCTCGGTGACGGCCGGCAACGCCTCGGGCATCAACGACGGCGCCTGCGCCTTGCTGCTGGCCAGCGAAAGCGCCGCGGCACGGCACGGCCTGGTACCGCGGGCCCGCGTCGTCGGCATGGCCACCGCCGGCGTGCCGCCGCGGATCATGGGCATGGGCCCGGCACCGGCGACGAAGAAGGTCCTGGCGCTGACCGGCATCTCGCTGGCGCAGCTCGACGTCATCGAGCTCAACGAGGCGTTCGCGGCGCAAGGGCTCGCCGTGCTGCGCGATCTCGGCCTGCAGGACGACGACCCGCGCGTCAACCCGAACGGTGGCGCCATCGCCCTCGGCCACCCGCTCGGCGCCAGCGGTGCGCGGCTGGTGACCACGGCCGTCAACCAGCTACACCGCAGCGGCGGCCGGTACGCGCTCTGCACCATGTGCATCGGCGTCGGCCAGGGCATCGCCGTGGTCATCGAACGGGTGTAGAACTGGGCGTCCAGAGGTGCTGCCGCGGCATGTCGATTGCCGCCTGCGCCGACCACTCACGAAGGCAAACACATGTCCCAAAGCAGCATCCTCGGCGGTGAGCCGGCGCCGCAACAGGCCAAGGGCCGCGGCACCGACCGCCTCGGTCCGAGCGATACCTCCGACAGCGGCAGCGACAGCCAAGGCGAGTCGCGCCTGAAGACCGACGCCGAAGAGGGCCGCATGGGCGGCGCCACGCCGGTGGATCTGTCCAGCGACACCGACTCCATGGGCACCGGCGATCGCGCCGAAGCCGTGCCCGAAGGCGTTCGCGACGGGGCCGACATCTCACCCGACCGCATCGCCAGCTCCAGGGACGCGCTCGACTCCGCCGAGTCCATCGGCGACGACGACGATGCGATCGAGAACCTGGCGGTCGACGAGTCGGACGACGAAGACGAAGACGCCGGACCGGCCTGACGAAGTCGTCTTGCCCGCTCAGGCGTCGACGATGCCGGCGCGCAGCGCCTTCGCGACCGCGTGGCCACGCGACTGGGCCTGCATCTTGGCGATGATCTGGGCGACGTGAAACTTGGCGGTGTGCGCCGAGATACCGAGGGCGCCGCCGATCTCGCGATTGCCGAGGCCGTTGCTCATCGCCACGAGCACCTGGCGCTCGCGCCGCGTCAGGGCATCGAACCCGGCCGGCGTGGCGCGGCGCTCGCCGACGCGCTCGTAGCGCAGCGCCTCCGCGGCAAACCCCGGCGGCGTCGCGACGAGGCCAGCCAGCAAGGCTTGCGCCGCCGCGGCGATGGCCTCGGGTCGGGCGCTGCGCGGCAGCACGGCGCAGCCGTCGATCAGCCACTCGCCGATGCGCTCGTCGGCCTCGGCGGCCAGCAGCACGAAGCGCAACCCTTCGCCGGCGAGAAGATCGGCGTCGAGGGACGTCTCGTGGCCGTCGCCTTCGTCGGCGACGTCGACGACTGCCACCTCGGCGCCGCCGAAGCCGGCCTCGCGCAACTCGGCAATGCCGGCCGCCGCCAGTGCCACGTCGTGGCCGAGCGCGGCGAGCCCGTCGGCCAGCCCGGCGCGCACCATCGACGAGTTCGAGGCGATCGCGAAACGGAGCATGTCGGGCTCTCTCATCGGCAACTCCTCCGCTCCTGAGGCCACTCGCCGACCACCGCCTGCAGGTCGACGGCAACGCCGCCGCGCAGCAGGGCGAGCGGCACCCTCTTGCCGACGTGCGAGGCCAGCGCCTGACGCAACTCGCCCAGGTTGCCGGCGCCTTCGCCGGCGGCGGCGTGGAGGATGTCGCCCACCATCACGCCGGCGCGTTCCGCCGGACCGCCCGCGCCGAGCGAGGTGACGAGCAAACCGCTGCGGCCAGCGTCGCCCGGCAGTGCCACGGACTGCGCACCGATGCCGAGCCAGGGCCGCACGACGTGGCCGTGGGCGAGCAAGGCATCGACGACGCGGTCGACGGTCGAAGCGGGCACGACGATGCCGTAGCTGCGCGAGAGCGCCGCAGTGGCGATGCCGACGACGCTGCCGGCAGCGTCGGCGACAGCGGCGCCCGAGAGGCCTTCGTAGACGCCGCCGTCGAGGCGGATCAGGCGATCGACGTGGCCGCCGAGCCAGGTCTGCCACGGCCCGCCGGCACGGTTGACGAGGCCCGAGCTGGCGA
>JBDTCA010000466.1:0-2913 GCA_039923815.1 Caldimonas sp.
CTGTACAAGAAGGTGGCACGCAAGGTCGCGGTCACGATCGCGCACCGGGCGAAAGACTTCTCGTCGAAGTTTCCGACGATCAGCGTCTCGAAGGACACCTGAGCCCTTTGGAACGCGAGTCGAAAGCAGGAGAACCCTCCGGTGAGGCGGCCGTTGTCGCCCGCATCGATGCCGACGAGCTGCGCCGACGCATCCGCAGGAAGAGCCGCCTGAAGGGCCGCCAGCCCGACGATGCGGCGCTCGCCGCGGTCACGGATCTGCTCGGGCCCCGTTCCGAAACAGGCTGGCGGCGTGACCGCCTCATCGAGCATCTGCACCTGCTCAACGACCGGCACGGCGCGCTGCGCGAAGGCCATCTTGTCGCCCTGGCCAGGATCACCAACGTGCCGATGGCCGAGATCTACGAGGTCGCGACCTTCTATCACCACTTCGAGGTCGTGACCGACGGCGAATCGGTCGCAGCCGTCACGGTTCGCGTCTGCGACGGCCTGAGCTGCGAGATGGCCGGCGCGCAGGACCTGTTGGCGCGCTTACCGGCCGTGCTCGGGCGAGAAGTGCGGGTGATTGCGGCCCCGTGCGTCGGCCGCTGCGAGCAGGCACCGGTCGCGGTCGTGCATCAGCGGCCGCTCCCGCGGGCGAGTGTCGAGTCGGTCGCCGAGGCGGTTCTCGATGACGAGCGCTGGCATCCGGCCGGTCAGCCGGGAGCGCGTTTCGATCCGGCCGCGCTTGCCGAATGCGAGGTCACCGCCAGCCCCCAGAGCGGCGCGTCGATCGACATGTCTCCAGCGTTCGTGGACTACGCGACCTATTGCGCAGGCGGCGGCTACGCACTCGCGGCCGAACTCGCGTCGGGCGACCGCGGCGTCGAGACGATCCTGCGGGCGCTCGAGAGCTCGGGCCTGCGCGGACTCGGCGGCGCCGGCTTTCCGGCCGGCCGGAAATGGCGCATCGTGAGCGAGCAGCCGGCGCCGCGCGTCATCGCCGTCAACATCGACGAAGGCGAGCCCGGTACCTTCAAGGATCGCACCTATCTCGAACGCGACCCGCACCGCGTCCTCGAGGGACTCCTGATCGCGGCCGCGGTCGTCGGGGTCGATGCCTGCTATCTCTACTTGCGCGATGAATACCACGGCTGTCGCCATCTGCTCGCGCGCGAGATCGCCGTGCTGCAGGACGCGGCGCCGTTTCCGCTGCCGCACATCGAGCTGAGGCGGGGCGCAGGTGCCTACATCTGCGGCGAGGAGTCGGCGATGGTCGAGTCGATCGAGGGCAAGCGCGGTGAACCCCGCCTGCGGCCGCCCTACATCGCCTCCGTCGGCCTGTTCGGCCGGCCCACGCTCGAGCAGAACCTCGAGACCTTGTACTGGGTGCGCGACATCGTCGAGCGCGGCGCCGACTGGTTCGCCGCCTTCGGCCGCCACGGACGTCGGGGCCTGCGCTCGTTCAGCGTCAGCGGCCGCGTGCAGCGGCCGGGCGTGAAGCTGGCGCCAGCCGGCATCACGCTGCGCGAGCTCGTCGACGAATACTGCGGCGGCATGGTCGAAGGTCACGCGCTGTATGCCTACCTGCCAGGCGGTGCCTCCGGCGGCATCCTGCCCGCCAGCCTGGCCGGCCTGCCGCTCGACTTCGACACGCTGCAGGCGCATGGCTGCTTCATCGGATCGGCGGCGGTCATCGTGCTTTCGCAGCACGACCGGGCCCGCGACGCGGCGCTGAACATGATGCGTTTCTTCGCCGACGAGAGCTGCGGCCAGTGCGTGCCGTGCCGGGTCGGCACCGAGAAGGCGGCGCGACTGATGGTCGCGCCGGAGTGGGACGTGCACACGCTGCAGGACCTCGGCGACGTCATGATCGACGCCTCGATCTGCGGCCTCGGCCAGGCCGCGCCCAACCCGATCCGCAGCGTGATCGCCCATTTCGCGCACGAGATCGGCCCGGCCACGGAGATCTCGCCATGAACGCGGCTGTGCCGTTGGCGGTGCTCGAGGCTGCCGCCGTCGAGTTCACGCTCGATGGCCGCACGGTCACCGCCCACGAAGGCGAGACCCTTCTGGCCGTCGCCGAGCGCGAGGGCATCGACGTTCCGCGCCTGTGCTTCAAGGCAGGCTATCGCGCCGACGGGAACTGCCGCGCCTGCGTCGTCGAGATCGCCGGCGAGCGTGTGCTGGCGCCGAGCTGCTGCCGCGTCGTCGCGCCCGGGCTCGACGTGCAGACCGCCAGCGCGCGCGCCAAGAAGAGCCAGCGCATGGTCCTCGAGATGCTGCTCGCCGACCTGCCCGAGGCGGGCTACAAGTGGGTCGACGGCCGCGCCGACCTGCCGCACGGCGAGCTCAGCGCCTGGGCGATGAAGGAGGGCGTCACCGTGCGACCGGCGTTGCGGGCGCTGCGGCGCGAGCAGCCGGCGCCCGACCTGTCGCACCCCGCCATGGCCGTCAACCTCGACGCCTGCATCCAGTGCACCCGCTGCGTGCGCGCCTGCCGCGAGGAGCAGGTCAACGACGTCATCGGCTACGCGATGCGCGGCGCGGCCAGCGAGATCGTCTTCGACCTCGGCGACCCGATGGGCGAGAGCACCTGCGTCGCCTGCGGTGAATGCGTGCAGGCCTGCCCCACTGGCGCGCTGATGCCGAAGACGCTGCTCGGCTCGCAGGAGGTCGACCGCCAAGTCGCCTCGGTGTGCCCGTTCTGTGGCGTCGGCTGCCAGCTGACCTACAACGTGCGCGACGACAGGATCGTGAGCGTCGACGGCCGCGACGGCCCGGCCAACCACGAGCGGCTCTGCGTCAAGGGCCGCTTCGGCTTCGACTACGCGAGTCACCCGCAGCGCTTGACCGTGCCGCTCGTGCGCCGCGACGGTGTTGCGAAGGACCCTGCCGGCGTGCCCGATCCGGCCGACTGGTCGGCCGTGTTTCG
>JBDTCA010000467.1:0-4404 GCA_039923815.1 Caldimonas sp.
TGCTCATCACGGCACAGCGCCTGACGAGAAAACTATGCGAGAACTGCAAGGTTCTTGCCGACTATCCTCGCGACGCGATGATCAAGGCCGGCTTCAAGCCTGAGGATCTCGACGGCAACTGGAAGCCGTTCAAGGCGGTCGGCTGTTCGATGTGCAACAACGGTTACAAGGGTCGGGTCGGCATTTACCAAGTCATGCCGATCAGCGAAGAGATCCAGAAGATCATCCTGAATGCCGGTTCGGCCACCGACATCGCCGCTCAGGCGGCGCGCGAGGGTGTTCGTGACCTTCGCATGTCCGGGCTGCTCAAGGTGCGCGCGGGGGTAACGACGCTCGAAGAAGTGATTTCCTGCACCAACGAGTAGCAAACAAACGCAAGGGGCGGGGCTAGGGCCTCGAAGACACATGGCAACGGCACTGGCTGCGAAGCGGATCAAGGACATCATCTTCGAGTGGGAAGGCAAGGACAAGAACGGCAAGTCCGTTCGCGGCGAGATGCGTGCCGGTGGCGAAGCGATGGTGAGCGCCAGCCTTCGTCGCCAGGGCGTGATGGTCAACAAGGTCAAGAAGCGCCGCATGAGCGGCGGCAAGGCCATCAAGCAGAAAGACATCGCCGTCTTCACTCGCCAGCTCTCGACGATGATGCGAGCGGGTGTTCCGCTCATCCAGTCCTTCGACATCGTCGCCCGCGGCAGCACCAATGCCCGGATGACGCGCCTGCTGACCGACATCCGCTCCGACGTCGAGACCGGTACCAGTTTGTCGGCGGCGTTCAGGAAGCATCCGCTCCACTTCGATGCGTTGTATTGCAACCTCGTCGAAGCCGGTGAGGCGGGCGGTATTCTGGAAACGCTGCTCGATCGACTCGCCGTCTATCAAGAGAAGACGATGGCGATCAAGAACAAGATCAAGTCGGCCTTGATCTACCCAATCGCGGTGCTCGTTGTCGCGTTCGTGGTTCTGACGGTGATCATGATCTTCGTGATCCCGGCCTTCGAAGACGTCTTCAAGTCGTTCGGTGCCGACCTGCCGGCGCCGACGCTCGTCGTCATCGCGATGTCGAAATTCTTCACCAGCTACTGGTACCTGATCTTCGGCATTCTCGGCGGCGGCATCTACTTCTTCATGCAGACGTGGCGGCGCTCGCTGAAGATGCAGAGCTACATGGACCGCCTGCTTTTGAAGGTGCCGGTATTCGGTTCGCTCGTCAACAAGTCCTCCGTCGCGCGCTGGACGCGCACGCTTTCGACGATGTTCGCCGCCGGCGTGCCCCTGGTCGAGGCCCTCGACTCGGTCGGCGGCGCGTCAGGCAATGCCGTCTTCGCCGAGGCGACCGAGAAGATCCAGAAAGATGTCTCGACCGGCTCGGCGCTGACGACGTCGATGCAGGCCACCGGCGTTTTCCCGGTGATGGTGCTGCAGATGTGCGCGATCGGCGAGGAATCGGGTTCACTCGACGCCATGCTCGGCAAGGCGGCCGAGTTTTACGAAGACGAGGTCGACGAGGCCGTCAAGGGTCTGTCGAGCCTCATGGAGCCTTTCATCATCGTGATCCTCGGCGTTCTCATCGGTGGCATCGTCGTCTCGATGTATTTGCCGATCTTCAAGCTCGGTCAGGTGGTCTGATCTGGAGATGCCTCCGGTCGAGATCTTTCTCTCGCCTTTCGCTCTCGCCCTTTTTGGGCTGTGCATCGGCAGCTTCCTGAACGTCGTCATCCACCGCCTCCCGCTGATGCTGGAGCGCGGCTGGAAGCAGGAGAGCGCCGACCTCCTCGGCGTGACGCACGTCGATCCCGCGCCGGCCATCACACTGGCTGCGCCACGGTCTCGCTGCCCTTCATGCGGCCACGCCATCAAGTGGTACGAGAACATTCCGGTGGCGAGCTGGCTCTGGCTCCGCGGTCGCTGCTCAGCCTGCAAGGCACGCATCTCGGCCCGCTACCCCGCTGTCGAGATCGCGACCGCCCTGCTCTTCGCACTGGTCGGCTGGCACTTCGGGCCGCAACCCGTCGCATTGCTCTGGTGCGGCTTCTGCGCCGTGCTGATCGCGCTGTCGGGAATCGACTGGGACACCACGCTGCTGCCCGACAACCTGACGCTCCCGCTGCTCTGGGCCGGCCTTGTGGCCAGCCTGCTCGGCTGGACGCTGTCTCTGCCCGAGTCGCTGTGGGGGGCCATCGCAGGCTATCTGTCGCTCTGGTCGGTCTACTGGCTCTTCAAGCTCACCACCGGCAAGGAAGGCATGGGTTTCGGTGACTTCAAGCTGCTCGCCGCGCTCGGTGCCTGGCTGGGCTGGAAGATGATCCTGCCGATCGTTCTCGGTGCCTCGGTCATCGGCGCCGTCGTCGGCATCGCGATGAAGATGTCGGCGGCGCTGCGAGAAGGCCGCTACGTGCCCTTCGGCCCCTTCCTCGCTGGCGCCGGACTGGCGGTGCTGTTCGCGGGCCAGCAACGCGTCCTGGGCTGGCTCGGCTGGGCCTGAGCCGGTATCGATGGCAGCGATGCGCATCGGCCTCACCGGGGGCATCGGCAGCGGCAAGAGCACCGTTGCCGCCATGCTGGCGGGGCACGGCGCCACGGTCATCGACACCGACCTCATCGCGCGCCGGATCACCGAGCCTGGCGGCGCCGCCATCGACGCGGTCCGAACCGCGTTCGGCGCCTCGTTCATCGCCGCCGACGGCAGCCTCGACCGGGTGCGCATGCGCGAGGCCGTGTTCGCTGACGTCGCCGCCCGCCGCCGGCTCGAGGCCATCCTGCACCCGATCATCGGCGCGGCCGTCGAGCAACAGGCAGCGGCAACCGATCCCGAAACGGCGGCGATTGTGTTCGACATTCCGCTGCTGGTCGAGTCGGGTCGATGGCGCAGCCGTGTCGATGCTGTGTGGGTGGTCGACTGCAGCGAAGCGCGGCAGATCGCGCGAGTCGTCGAGCGCTCGGGCTGGACCGCCGCCAGTGTCCGCGCCGTGATGGCCCAGCAGGCTTCGCGTGGTGCCCGTCGAGCCGCTGCCGACGCCGTCGTCGACAACGACGGCTTGTCGTTCGCTGCGCTCGCCGACGAGGTTCGCGCCTTGTGGCTCGGAGCGGTCGCAGCGCCGCACTGAGCGAACGCGCATCGGCGCAGCGGCGCAGCGGCAAATCCCTATGAAACAATCGGCGCCGTCGCCGGTCCAAGTGCCGACCGCCGCCCCTGCGGCCCCTCGCTTCCACCCCGCCTTGATCCTCTACGAATATCCGTTCAACGAGAGCATCCGTACGATGCTGCGCCTCGAACACCTGTTCGATCGCCTGGGTCAGTTGATCGAGCGTGAGGCGCCGGTCGACCATCACCATGCATTGGCGACGATCTTCGAGATCATGGACGTGGGCTCGCGCGCCGATCTCAAGTCCGACCTCCTGAAGGAACTCGAGAAGCATCGCCAGCAACTGATCGGCTACCGTGGCAACCCCTCCGTCTCGGAGGCGATGCTCGACGACGTGATCGGTCGCATCGACGGCGCATTCGCCCGCCTGAACCAGCTGACGGGCAAGGCCGGCGCGGTGCTGACCAGCAACGAGTGGCTGATGAGCATTCGCAGCCGCATCAGCATCCCAGGCGGCACGTGCGAGTTCGATTTGCCGGCGTACTACGCCTGGCAGCAACTCGATGCCACGCGCCGCCGCAACGACCTGCTGCTGTGGGTGGCCTCGCTCATGCCGCTGGCGGAAGCGTTGCAGGTGCTGCTCGGACTGCTGCGCGACTCCGGTGCGCCGCACATGGTGATTGCGGTTGGCGGCCAGTTCTCTCAGGCGCTTCCGGCGGGTCGCTTTCATCAGCTGATTCGCGTTCGGCTCGACGACTCCCTGCAACTGGTGCCGGAGATCAGCGGACATCGCCTGATGGTGCTGGTGCGCATGATGCGGCAGGAAAGCGATGGCCGACTGCGACCCGCCAACGTCGACACGGGCTTCGAGTTGACGCTTTGCGCCTGAGCCTGCGACGACCTATCGCCTTCTCTGCGTTCTGATCTGCCGTGCCTCCCGAGCCCGCACCTCCGCCGATCGACGCGATCCCGTACCGAATCGTTCGCTGCCCGGGATGCGGTGGCGACAGCGTCTACGCCGCCTCGAATGCGTGGCGGCCGTTCTGCAGCGCGCGCTGCCGGGGCACTGATCTCGGTGCGTGGTCGAGCGAGGACTATCGGGTTGCGGCCCGACCCGATCCCGGAGACGACGAAGCGCCGCCCCTTCCCGACCGCGACTGAGGCGTCGGCGCGGGCTGGTTTAGCCTTCGAGCGACTTCAGCAAGGCCGCGAGATCGGGATCCATCTCGTCTTCAGCCGCGGATTCTTCCTCGGGCGGCACATCGTCGCTGGTCGTGGCCGCATCGCTGTCGTCGCTCAGGCTGGCGAGCAGATCGTCGAG
>JBDTCA010000468.1:0-4892 GCA_039923815.1 Caldimonas sp.
GACCGAAGGGCGGCTTCGGTGGCGCCGGAGTCGAGACCTTCGGTGACGCGAAGGTAGACAAGCGACAGGCCCCGCAGGTAGACCTGGCCCACCAGAGATCCGGCCACGGCCCAGAGGATCAGGCCGCCGATGACACCGGCCACGACGTGGCCACTGCCGCCTGTACTGCCCAGGCCTTGCGCCATGCCCATCAACGAGCCCATGTCGCCCATGCCGTAAAAGCCGAGGAGCGAGGCCGTCATGCCGAGCGTCGGCACCAGGCCTGCGCCCAGCACGCCGAAGACGATGAAGCCGACCACGAAGCTCAGGAATCCGACGAAGAGCAGCAGGAGCACCGCTTCGACGAGGCGGCTCTTGACGATCGCGAGCGTCTGGGCAAGCGCGCGTGTGATCGATGCGCCTTGCCAGATCGCCGGCAGCGACAACACCAGACATAGGAAGATGCCGACCACGGTGATGCCCGCCACGACCACCGCGACCGGGAACGCGACGACAAACAGCAGCGGCCCCAGGAACGGCAACTTGCAGATCAGGAGGACCAGCGCAATGGCGATGAAGACGGCCACCTCGACGGCGAAGAAGGCCAGGCCCAGGACAACGAGCTTGGGGATGCACATCAGGCCGTAGACCAGGGCATCGACGACGCTGCGCTGCGAGATGCCCCGCGCCGCGTCCATCTGCAACAGGCCGGCCGCGTTCACGCCCGTGCCGATGGCGACCAGCCAGACGAGCATGCCGAGAAAGACCGCCAGTTTGCCGAGCGTTCCGGCCATGGCCATCAGCAAGGCCGCGACGAGCACGCCCGTGACCATGCAGCCGAGCAAGGCAACGATGGCGCGACGGTCGCGCAGCCCCTGCACCGCCTGGAACAGGCTCGAGAACGCGTTCGCAGATAGCCCGGCGGGCGGAGTGGAAGTCGGCGGGTCAGTCAGCATGGTGTCCCGTCGTGATCGATCGGTTCGTGTCGGTCCAGGATCGGCGCGTCAGTTCGTGTAGTTGCGACGACGCTCGTCAGCGTCGCGGATCTTGCGACAGATCGCTTCGTTGGAGTGCTCGGCGCCACCGCATTCGCGCGACTGGCAGATCGCCTCGGAAATCGTGCCGCGACCGGCACAGATCTCACGAACGCCGCGCGCCTGCACGGGGACTTGAACGGGTGCCGGCGGCGCCACCTTGATCGGCGGGCTGACACGCTGCTGCGCTTCGTCGGCACGGCGCTTGGCAGCTGCCGCCTCTTGTTCGGCACGTGCGGCGGCCTGTTGCTGCTCGGCCAGGTTCTTGGCTTTGGCTTCGCGGTCGGCCTTGTCCCTGGCGACTCGTTCGCGCCGTTTCTCGGCCGCGATGCGTCTGGCTTCGACCTCGGACGGCTCGAGAGCGGGTGGCGACACGGCGGGTGGCGGCGACATCGAGAACGGTGCCGAGGAGGCGACAGCGATCTCGGGAGGGACGATGCCGCTCGGCGCCGGAATGGCTGCCGCGTCGACCGTCGCCGCCACGGGCGCAGGCTCGATCGGGATCGGTGCGGGTGCAGAAGCGAGCACAGCGGGAGGTGCCAGCTCGGGCGCCGACGCCGCCGCGGCGGGCGAAACCTGACCTCGGCCCGACCCGCTCATGAACCACCAGGCGCCGGCGCCGGCCGCGGCGAGCACCAGCACCAGGCCGCCGATCAGCAGGGGAGTGCGATCGGGCTTGGCAGGGACCGCCGCCAGTTCGGGCGCAGCGGCATGCGCAGCGGCGGGCGCGTACTCGGCCTCTTGCTGGCGGATGGCGATCGCTGCTTCGGGGTCGGGAATGTCGGGACCGGCAAGAGGATCTTCGTAGCCTTGCGTAGAGGCCGGCGGATATCCGGGCGGCGTGCTCGCCGGAGGCGCGGGCGGGTAGGGCGCCACGGGTGCGAACGACGGATAGGAGATCGGCGGTGGGCTGAGGCCGGCGTAGGGATCGAGCGCGCCGGGCACCGTGTTGCGCGAGCGCGGCACGATCACGGTGCCGAGCAGGCTGACGCCGCAATTGGCGCAGTACCGAACACCCGGCTTGTTCTCGAAGCCGCAGTCGTCGCAAGTGATGCCGGCTTCAAGCGTGCCGTGCTCGTCGAAGGCCGAGGCCGCCGGAGCGGCGGGGGGGAAGACCGTTCCGCAGGCGCGGCAGAACTGTGCCTCGTCCTTGTTTTCGGTACTGCACACCGAGCACAGCTTGGTCATTCCTTCGGCCTCCTGCGCCCTCTATGTGGGCGAACGACGATACCCCGGTTTTATGGCGATCGCAATTTCGCCGGTCGAGGCGGCGACGACAATGCGCGCACTCTGCCGCGCCCCGAGGAGCCATGCCATGTTGTACGCCTGCCTGAAGGCCGCTCATCTCCTGTCCATCGTGGCCTGGATCGGTGGCATGTTCTTCGTGCTGGCCTGTCTGCGCCCTGCCACGACCGTCCTGGAGCCGCCTGCGCGCGTCGCGCTGATGCATGCGACGCTGCGGCGCTTCTTCCGGGTCGTCACCCTTGCCGCCGCGATCGCCTTCGTCAGCGGTGCGGCGATGATCGCCATCGCACGCGCCGCCGCCGTTCGCACCGGCCTGGCCTTCAACATGCCGCTCGACTGGTACACGATGGTCGTGCTCTTCTTCGTGATGGCGGCGGTGTTCGCCCACATCGGCCTCGTCCTTTTCCCACGGCTCGGCCGGGCCTTGGCGTCGCAGCGTTGGCCAGACGGGGCGGCAGCGCTTGAGGCGATCCGCCGCGAGGTGACGCTGAACCTCGTCATCGGAATATTCGTCATCGTCGTCGTGCGTCTCGGCAGCGCCGCCTGAGACGAGTCGCTTGTCAGCGCGCCGTTGGAACGGGTGGCCGACAGGCGTCGATGGCGCGCAGGGCATTGACCAGGCGCGCCTCGCCGAGGCCACCGACGGTGACGGCGGCAACACCGGCGCGAGCCAGCGACGCGCGCACCAGCGCGTCGACGGGCACGCGCACATGGGCGCCGTCGCGCTGCAGGCCGTCGGCATGCCATGTCACGTCCAGCGCCGCGACCAGCGTCAGCTGGCATCGTCGTTGCGCCTGCTCGGCCTGCGCGTAGAGGGTGGTGTCGGCGAAGACGAAGTCGCTGTAAACCGCCACCATCAGCGCCGTGGTGTCGGCCACGACCACGTCGGCCACTGCGGCGGCCGCGTCGATGCGCCGCGTCTGGTCGGCGGCGATGCCCGCCTGCTCGTCGCGCCGCGGCGTGCGTGCGTGCAGAGCGCAGAACTCGCGCAAGGCCTCGGCCACGACGACGACACGCTCACCGCGAGCCGAGAGCGCCGCGCCGAGCATTTCGGCAAGCGTCGTCTTGCCGGTGCTCTCGGCACCGAGCAGCGCGACAACGAACGCCGGCTGGGTCACGACGGCTCCGGCCGGCCTGGCAGCAGCCGTCGCCAGGCCGCCCAGCCGACGAAGGACATCGCCACGAAGACCGCGTACAGCACGGCTGTCAGCCACAGGCCCTTGTAGGCGAAAAGGCCGACGCCGACGACGTTGACGACGATCCAGACCGGCCAGTTCTCCACGTACTTGCGGCCCAGCAACCACTGACCGAGGACGCTGGCAGCGGTGGGAAATGCGTCCCACCACGGCACGTCGGTGTCGGTGAAGCGTCGCAGGAAGAGCGCGGTCGCGGGCCAGGCAACGGCCACCGACGCCAGTGCGATCCAGCGGCCGTTGGTCCCGAGCGAACGCACACGCAACGCACCACCTGCGTCGTCGGTGCCGCGCAGCCATTGCCACCAGCCCCAGCCGGCGACGGCGGCGAAGAAGATCTGCAAACTGGCGTCACCGTAGAGGCGGCTTTTCCAGAACAGCATGAAGTAGAGCAGCGAGCTCGCGATCGCGAGCGGCCAGCCGAGCACGTTGACGCGAATGTTGAAGATGACCATCGCGACGGCCAGGACGAACGCGGCAACCTCCAGCCACGTGACGGGAGCACCCGCGAAAGAAAACGCCGCTGCGAAGAGCGGCGCGGCGGCGTCGAGGAGGGCGTTCAACGCCGGGCGGGCGAGAGCTGGACGTAGATCTCGTCGGGCTTGATCATGCCGAGCTCGAAGCGAGCCTTCTCCTCGACCATCTCGAGCCCTTCCTTGAGGTCGTTGACCTCGGCCGTGAGCTGCTCGTTGCGGTGGCGTGCCGAATCGTTGGTCGCCTTCTGCAGCGCAAGCTTGCCCTGCAACTCCATCATCCGGGGCACGCCGCCCTTGCCGAACCACAACTCGGCGTGCACCGCCAGCAGCAGCGCAGCGAGCGCGATCGTGATCCAGCGCATCGCCTAGATCAACTGGTTGAAAGCGGCGCGGCCCGGGTACGCGGCGACATCGCCGAGATCTTCCTCGATGCGCAGCAGCTGGTTGTACTTGGCGACGCGATCCGAGCGGCTCAGCGAACCCGTCTTGATCTGGCCAGCGTTGGTGCCCACGACGATGTCGGCGATCGTCGTGTCTTCGGTTTCGCCCGAGCGATGGCTGACCACCGACGTCCAGCCGGCGCGCTTGGCCATCTCGATCGCCGCGAAGGTCTCGGTCAGCGTTCCGATCTGGTTGATCTTGATGAGGATGGAGTTGGCGACCTTCTTCTGGATGCCTTCCTTGAGGATCTTGGTGTTGGTGACGAACAGGTCATCGCCGACGAGCTGGATGCGCGCGCCGAGGCGGTCGTTGAGCAGCTTCCAGCCGTCCCAGTCGGACTCGGCCATGCCGTCCTCGATCGAGATGATCGGGTACTTGTCGCACCAGCCGGCCATCACGTCGATCCACTCCGAAGCGGCCAACGTCAAGCCCTCGCCTTCCAGGCGGTACTGGCCGTCCTTGTAGAACTCGCTGGCGGCACAGTCGAGGCCGATGGCGATCTGCAGCCCAGGCTGGTAGCCGGC
>JBDTCA010000469.1:0-4527 GCA_039923815.1 Caldimonas sp.
GAGCGCCAGAAGCGCAACTTCCTGGCCACGCTCTTTCTCTCGCAAGGCGTGCCGATGCTGGTCTCCGGCGACGAGTTGTCGCGCACCCAGGGTGGCAACAACAACGCCTATTGCCAGGACAACGAGATCAGCTGGCTCGACTGGACGATGACCGACGAGAAGACGGCGCTGCTCGGCTTCGTGCGTCGCATGATCGACTTGCGGCGCAGCCACCCGACCTTTCGCCGCCGCGACTTCTTCGCGGGTCGGGCACTCCACGGGGGCGACCTGAAGGACCTGCGCTGGCTGAAGGCCGACGGCCACGAGATGTCCGACGAGGAGTGGGAGCACGAACACGCGCGCTGCCTCGGGATGTACCTCTCGGGGTCGGCCATCTCCGACCTCGGCCGGCACGGCCGACCCATCGTCGACGACGACTTCCTGATCGTGTTCAACGCCGGCCACGAAGACGTCGTCTTCCACATGCCGTCGATCGGAGGCGAGCCCTGGCGCGCGCTGATCGACACCCGCGAGGCAACGGGCGTGGCCGCCGAACGCCGCCTGGCCGGCGACGACGGCTACCCGCTGATCGGGCGCTCGCTCGTCGTCCTGACGCGCGCGGCGGCGGGCACGTGAGGCACGCGCACGTCGCTCCCTTCGGCGCGCAGGTCGACCTGGCCGCTGACGCGCAGACGTGCTTTCGCCTCTGGGCGCCGAGCCAGTCCGTCGTCTCGCTGCGGCTGGGCGGCGAGGCGCCGGCAACGCTCGCCATGCAACGCGACCGCGCCGGCTGGCACGAGCTCAGCGTCGCCGGCGCCGGACCGGGCACACGCTATGGCTTCGTCACCGGCGGCGAGCTGCTCGTGCCCGATCCGGCGTCGCGCTCGAACCCCGACGACGTGCATGGCCTGAGCGAGGTCATCGACCCGCGCGCCTACGACTGGCAATGCACCACCTGGCGCGGCCGGCCGTGGCACGAGGCCGTGATCTACGAGATGCACATCGGCACCTTCACCGCCGAGGGCAGCTTCGAGGCGGCCGCCGAGCAGCTCGCAGCGCTGCGTGATGTCGGCGTCACCGCCATCGAGCTGTTGCCGGTGGCCGATTTCCCGGGCACGCGCAACTGGGGATACGACGGCGTGCTGCACTTCGCGCCCGACGCCAGCTACGGCCGGCCCGACGACCTGAAGGCCTTCGTCGACCGCGCCCACGGGCTCGGTCTCATGGTGCTGCTCGACGTCGTCTACAACCACTTCGGTCCCGACGGCAATTACCTGCACGCCTACTGCCCGGAGTTCTTCAACCCACGTCACCAGACGCCGTGGGGCGCCGCGATCAACTTCGACGGCGAGCAAAGCGAGGCGGTGCGCGACTTCTACGTCCACAACGCGCTCCACTGGGTCGAGGAATATCGCTTCGACGGCCTTCGCCTCGACGCCATCCACGCCATCGCCGACGACACGCCGCGCCACATCGTCCACGAGATCGCCAGCGCGTTGCGCGACGGGCCGGGGCGGGAGCGTCATGTTCACCTCGTGCTCGAGAACGAGCGCAACCAGGCCAGCCTGCTGACTCCGATGGCGGCCATCGCCGGCGGCGGCGCCAGCGCCCAATGGAACGACGACCTGCACCACGCTGCCCACGTGCTGCTGACCCGCGAATCCGACTCCTACTACGCCGACTTCGCCGAGGCGCCCGCCGCGCGCTTTGCCCAGGCGCTCGCCGAAGGCTTCGTCTACCAGGGGCAAGCCTCGGCCTTTCGTGACGGTCGGCTCCACGGAGAACTGAGCGACGGCCTGCCGTCGACGGCCTTCGTCTCGTGCCTGCAGAACCACGACCAGATCGGCAACCGCGCCTTCGGCGAGCGCCTCGACCGGCTGGCACCCGCAGGCCAGCTCGATGCCGCCTATGCGTGCCTGCTGCTCTCGCCGCACGTGCCGATGCTGTTCATGGGCGAGGAGTTCGCCGCCTCGACCCCGTTCCTGTAT
Source organism: Caldimonas sp. (assembly GCA_039923815.1). Classification (GTDB taxonomy): domain Bacteria; phylum Pseudomonadota; class Gammaproteobacteria; order Burkholderiales; family Burkholderiaceae_C; genus Schlegelella_A. The sequence continues at coordinate 1,968 of JBDTCA010000469.1, forward strand.
TTCTGCGACTTCGAAGGCGAGCTGGCCGAGGCCGTGACGAACGGCCGGCGCAAGGAGTTCTCGCGCTTTTCCGCCTTCGCCGACGCGGTCTCGCGGGCGCGCATCCCCGATCCGGCGGCGGCGTCGACCTTCGAGGCGTCGAAACTCGACTGGAGCGAGCGCAGCGCCGGAGCGCATGGCCGTCGTCTCGCCCTGATCCGACAGTTGCTGACCGTGCGACGCGAGCGCCTCTGGCCGCTGCTGGCGGGCCACGTCCCCCGCGGCATCTACTCGGCCGACGACGACGTCATCGCCATCGACTGGCCGCTCGCAGACGGCTCTCGGTGGTCGATGCGTGCCAACTTCGGCGACGGCGCCCGACCCGTCGATCTGCCGGCCGGCGCCGATGAAGTCTTCTCGACCGGCGTGTCGGCGGTTGAAGGTGGCAGAGCGATGCTTGCTGCCGCCGCGGTCTGGGTCGGCCGCGTGCCGCGATGACCACCGACCGTGACGTCCTGGCGCGGCTCGCCGCGCGCCACGGCGTGCTGACGAGCTACTCCGACATCTGGGGCCAGCCTCACGAGGCCTCTGACGACAGCCTGATCGCCCTGCTCGCCGAGCTCGACGTCGATGCCCGCAGCACCGACGCAGCGCTGGCCAGCGAGCGCCGCGACGCCGCGCAAGGCGCAGGCGAGCGGCCGCCTGCGCGCCGCCACGACATCGATGCGACCGGCGCTCCGCTCACCTGCTTCGAGCCCGATGCGCTCGGCGGCGACGGCCGGGTCTGGGGCCCGGCCATCCAGCTCTACGCGTTGCGCTCGCAGCGCAACTGGGGCATCGGCGATTTCGGCGACCTGCTGACCGTCATCGACCAGTGGGCGGCACGCGGCGCGAGCCTGATCGGCCTGAACCCGCTGCACGCGCTGTTCGCCCACAACCCGGCCCACGTGAGCCCGTACAGCCCGTCGTCACGGCTGCGCCTCAACACCATCTACATCGATGTCGAGGCCGTCGACGACCTCGCCGGATGCAACGAGGCGGTGGCGCTGATTGCCAGTGCCGAGGTCCAGGCCCAGCTCGCCGTCCTGCGTGCGGGCGATACCGTCCGCTATCCGGAGGTCGCCGCGCTCAAGACACGCGTGCTGCGTCTGCTGCACACGCAGTTCGCGCAGGGCGACCGCGTCGATCCAGGCAGTGCCCGCGGCGCCGACTATCGGGCCTTCATCGAGGAAGGCGGTCCGGCCCTGCTCAGGCACGGCCGCTTCGAAGCCCTGCAGGGCCACTTCTTCGCGGTCGACAGTGCTGTCTGGGGCTGGCCGGTCTGGCCCGAGGCCTTCCGATCGCCCGATGCGCCGGCGGTGGAGGCCTATGCGGCCGAGCATGCCGAAGAGGTCGATTTCCACCTCTACCTGCAGTGGCTTGCCGATCGCCAGCTTGCCGCGGCGCGGCGGCGTTGCGTCGATCGCGGCATGTCGATCGGCCTGTATCTCGACCTCGCCGTCTCGGTCGACCGCGCCGGCTCCGATGCCTGGGCGCACGCCGACCGGTACGCGCGCGGTGCCACCATCGGCGCGCCGCCCGACGAGGTCAATCCGAACGGCCAGGGCTGGGGCCTGCCGCCGCTGCGCCCGGACCGCATGGGCCCCGATCACCTGCTGTTCACGGCCACCTTGCGTGCGGCCATGCGCCACGCCGGCGCCCTGCGCATCGACCATGTGATGGGACTGATGCGGCTGTTCTGGATCCCGCCGGACCAGTCGCCGGCGACCGGTGCCTACGTGCTCTACCCGCTCGACGAGCTGATCGCGATCGTCGCCCGCGAGAGCCGCGCCCATCGTTGCCTGGTGATCGGCGAAGACCTCGGCACCGTCGCCGACGAGATCCGCACGGCGATGGAGCGGCATCGGTTGCTGTCGTATCGGCTGCTGTACTTCGAGCGCAGCGACGACGGCGCCTTCAAGGCTCCCGAGGCCTACCCGCGCCGCGCGCTGGTCGCCATCAGCACCCACGACCTGCCGACGCTGGCCGGCTGGTGGACCGGCCACGACCTCGTCGTGCGCCAGCGCCTCGGCCTGTTCCCGGCCGGCACGATCTACGAGCAGCAGCTGGCGACGCGGGCCCAGGACCGCATTCGGCTGCTGCTGGCGCTCGAGCGTGCCGGCCTGCTTCCCGCCGGTGTCGAGCCGCGCCTCGACGCCGCGCCCCAGCTCACCGAAGCACTCGCCGAGGCCGTGCATGCCTATGCCGCCAGCAGCGCCGCCGAAGTGATGCTGGTGCAGCTCGAAGACGTGCTCGGCGTCGAGGACCAGGTCAACCTGCCGGGCACCGTCGACCAGCATCCGAACTGGCGGCAGCGTCTGCCGCTCGGCCTCGAGGCCATGGGCACCGACGCACGCTTCGATGCGCTCGCCAGGCGCATCGCTTCCATCCGACCGCGGCCGCAGACAGAGCACACCGCCACGCCGGGCCACGACGCGATCGTGCCGCGTGCCACCTACCGGCTGCAGTTCCACAAGGGCTTCGGCTTCGACGACGCCGTCGGCATCCTGCCGTACCTGCAGCGCCTCGGCGTCAGCCATGT
>JBDTCA010000470.1:0-11072 GCA_039923815.1 Caldimonas sp.
GCGGCGCCCTCAACAAGATGGCCCAGCTCACGGCTCGCGAGCGGGCCGGCGGCGTGCTCGCGGTCTCGGCCGGCAACCATGCCCAGGCGGTCGCGTATCACGCCGAGCGCATGGGCATCGCCGCCACCATCGTCATGCCGCGCTTCGCCTCGTCGGTGAAGGTCGAGAACACGCGCGGCTTCGGTGCCGAGGTGGTGCTCCAGGGCGACACCTTCGAAGACGCCCGTGTCGCCGGCCTGGCGCTGGCCACCGAGCGCGGCCTCACGGTCGTGCATCCGTTCGACGACCTCGCCATCGTTGCCGGCCAGGGCACGGTGGCGCTCGAGATGCTCGAGCAGCAGCCGGAGATCGACACCCTCGTCGTCGCCATCGGCGGTGGCGGCCTGATCGCCGGCATGGCGACGGCGGCCAAGGCGCTGCGGCCCGGGCTGCGCGTCATCGGCGTGCAGACCGAGCGCTTTCCGGCGGCCTGGAACGCCATGCACGGCGAGGCCCGCGAGTGCCGGCAGGCGACGATCGCCGACGGCATCGGCGTCAAGTCGCCGGGCGCGCTCACGCTGCCGATCATCAGGCGCCTCGTCGACGATGTCGTCCTCGTCTCCGAGGACGACATCGAGCAGGCCATCCTGATGCTGCTCGAAATCGAGAAAACGGTGGTCGAGGGAGCAGGCGCCGTCGGCCTCGCGGCGGTGTTGAAGGAGCGCGAGCGCTTCGCCGGCCGCAAGGTCGGGCTGGTGCTCTGCGGCGGCAACATCGAGCCGCTGGTGCTGGCCGAGATCATCGAGCGCGGCATGGTCAAGTCGGGCCGGCTGGCGCGCCTGCGCGTCGACGTGCGCGACGTGCCCGGGGCACTCGCCGACGTCGCCACGCTGCTCGGCCAGCTTGGCGCCAACATCGACGAGGTGCAGCACCAGCGGGCCTTCAGCTCGCTCTCGGTCGAGCGGGTCCAGATCGAGGTCGTGGTGCAGACGCGCGGCGCGGCGCACATCGAGAAGGTCCTGACGGCGATGCGCGCCGAGGGCTACGACGTCGAGCGCGTCGGCTGACGGCGCGTGGCCGTCGACGTACGACCCGGAGCGTGGGTGATTGAGCCGCTGACCGTCGACGAGGCCTGGGCCCGACCCGGCGTGCGCGCGCGCATCGCCATGGCGGCCCTGGCGGTCGCCGCGGCCTTGCTGATCTTCGCCGTCGTCGGTGCGGTCTGGAAGTCGGGCGCGACGATCCGGACGGCGATGCAGGCCGCGGCGCCGTCGACACCGATGCCCACCACGACGAGCACGTCGGCGTCGGTCGAGGTCTCGCTGGTGCCGACACCGGCGCGTCCTGCGAGTGGCGCCGGCGCTTCGCGCTGACTCTGCGATGCGCACTAGCATCGGTTGTCGACGCCGCCCGTGCGGCCTGCGGTTTGATTCAGGGACGACGCGATGAGCACCATACACGCCGCATTCACGAAGGTCGCCGCCAGCCGGGGCGACGCCGAGTTCCTGCGCGTCGAGTCGGTCACCGCCGCCGCCTACGGCATCGACGCCGGGCCGCGCAGCTGGCGCGAGGTCGCCGTCGAGGTCGAGCGGCTGCGGCTGGCGTACGTGCAGGCCGGCTACGGCCACGGCCATCGCGTCGGCCTGCTGCTCGAGAACCGTCCGGCGTTCTTCACGCACTGGCTCGCGCTCAATGCCATCGGCGCCAGCGTGGTGCCGATCCATGCCGACATGCGGCACCTCGAATGGGTTCACCTGATCGGCCAGACCGAGATGTGCCTGGCCGTGACGCTGCCCGAGCGCGAGGCCGACCTGCGTTCGGCCGCGTCGGAAGCTCACGTCCACATGCACACCATCCGCCCCGACGTGCCGGGTCGCATCCCGCCAGCGCGCATGCCAGCGCCACTGGCCAAGGTGGAGATCGGCCGCGACAGCGAATCCGCCGTGCTCTACACCTCGGGCTCGATAGGCCGTGCCAAGGGTTGCCGGCTGTCGAACGGCTACTTCCTGCGTGCCGGTGAATGGAGCCTCGGCCACGGTCAACTGGCCACGCTGCGGCCCGATGCCGAGCGCGTGATCACGCCGCTGCCGCTCAGCCACGTCAGCGCGATGGCGTTCTCGTCGATGGCCGTGATCCTCTCGGGCGGCTGCCTGGTCCAGCTCGACCGCTTCCATCCGTCGACGTGGTGGCAGAGCGTGCGCGAGAGCCGGGCCACGGTCGCGCACTACCTCGGCCCCATGCCGACGCAGCTGCTGGCAGCGCCACCGAGCGAGTCCGACCGCGACCACGCGCTGCGCTTCGCCATCGGCGCCGGCGTCGACCGGCGCGACCACGCCGCCTTCGAGGAGCGCTTCGGCCTGCCGCTGCTCGAGGCCTGGTCCATGACCGAGACGGGCGCCGCCGCCGGCATCGTGGCCGACCGCGAGCCGAGGCACGTCGGCACCAACTGCTTCGGCCGCGCCGAGTCGTTCGTCGAGACCCGCGTCGTCGACGACAAGGGCGCCGACGCCGCCGCCGACGAGCCCGGCGAGTTGCGCGTGCGTGCCGCCGGCGACGACCCACGGCGCGACTTCTTCCTCGGCTACCTGAAAGACGACGCGGCCACCGAAGCGGCATGGGCCGGCGGCTGGTTCCACAGCGGCGACGTCGTCTCGCGCAGCGCCGAGGGCGACTTCCATTTCGTCGATCGCAGGAAGAGCCTCATCCACCGCGGCCGCAAGGTCATCTCGTCGATCGAGGTCGAGAGCGTGCTGGCGCGCCACCCGGCGGTGGCACGCTGCGCGGTCGCCGGCGCGCCGGACCCGGATCGCGGCGAGGAAGTGCTCGCCTTCGTCGTGCTGCGCCCATCGAGCGCCGCGCCGGCGCCCGAGCACATCGCCGCCAGCCTGGTCGCCCATGCGCTCGAGCGGCTGCCTTACTTCCAGGTTCCGGGCTACGTCGCCTTCGTCGAGGCCTTGCCGGTCACGCTCGCGCAGACGATTGCGCGGGCCGAGCTGCGCGAACTCGCGAAATCGCTGCCCGGCCACTCGAACTGCATCGACACCCGCAAGCTGAAGCGCCGCCGCAAGGAGTAGGGGGCGGCGAGCGGCCTTGCCGGTGCCGGCTCAGCCGGCCAGCGAGGCCGGGTCGAAATTGGCGCCGCAGATCACCAGCAACACGCGCTCGTCGCGGGCCGGCTTGACGACGCCGCTCGTCAGCGCCGCCAGCGGCAGGGCCGCCGCCGGCTCGACGGCCAGGCGCAGCTCGCTCCACATCGTTTTTTGCGCGGCGCGGATGTCGGCGTCGGCGAGCAGGTGGGCGGCATCGACGTGGCGCTGCGTCAGCTCCCAGGCGATGGCGCCGATGCGGCGGGCTCCGAGCGAATCGGCGGCGATGCCCGACACGGCGACGTCGACCGGGGCGCCGGCCTCGCGAGCGCGGAACAGCGTGGGCGCCAGTTCGGGCTCGAGGGCGTCGATCCGGCAGCGGTCCTGGCACCAGGCGGCGATGCCCGCGATGAGCCCGCCACCGCCGACGCTGACGAGCACGCGGTCGGGCCGGCCGGCTTCTTCTTCCACCTCGGCGGCGAGCGTGCCGGCGCCGATCACGACCTCGCGCTGGTCGTAGGCGTGCATCAGCAGCGCGCCGGTCTCGGCCTGGCGCGCCAGGCTGGCCGCCAGCGCTTCGGCGTAGCCGGCACCGGCGACGCTGAGCACCGCGCCGAGCGCGCGCAGCCTGGCCTGCTTGGCCGGTGGCGACGTTTCGGGCACGAACACCTCGCAGCGCACGCCCATCGCCTTCGCCGCGACGGCGACGGCGATACCGGCGTTGCCGCCCGAAGCGATGACGACGCCGGCCGCGGGCAGCGGATTCGCTCGCATCCGGTTGAACATGCCGCGGGCCTTGAAGCTGCCGCTGATCTGGAGGTGCTCGAGCTTGAGCCAGAGCTCGGCGCAATCGATGCCGAGCTGGGCACCGGGGAGGCGCAGCAACGGCGTGCGGCGAACGTCTGCGGCGATGCGGCGGCTGGCCGCCTCGATGTCTTCGCGAGTGATGGGGGTCATGGGGAAAGGGTAGCCGAGCCGCTATATTGCGTCGATGAATTCTCTTTCCACGGCACCCTCCGCCCACGCTCTCGAGATGGCGCGCTCGCTGGTGCGCATGAACACCGTGAGCCGCGAATCGAATCTCGAGGCGATCCATTTCATTCGCGACGAGCTGGCCCGCCACGGCGTCGCCAGCCACCTGACCTACGACAACGACCGCAAGAAGGCCAATTTGTTCGCGACCCTCGGCGAGGGCAAGCCGGCCGGCGTGATCGTCTCCGGCCACACCGACACGGTGCCGTGGGACGGCCAGGACTGGTCGGTCGACCCGCTCGGCGCCGACGTGAAGGACGGTCGCCTCTACGGCCGCGGCAGCGCCGACATGAAAGGCTTCATCGGCCTGGCCGTGGCGCAGGTGCCGGCCTTCCTCGCGGCCGACCTGCCGTTCGCCATCCATTTCGCCTTCAGCTACGACGAGGAGATCGGTGGCTTCGGCGCCGAGCGCCTGATCGCCGACCTGCGCGAGCGCGGCGTCCGGCCGCTGGCCTGCATCGTCGGCGAGCCGACCGGCATGGTGCCGGCGCTGGCGCACAAGGGCGTGGCGCGCTGGACCTGCTGCGTCAAGGGCCGCGCTGCCCATTCGTCGCTGACGCCGCGCTCCGTCAACGCCATCGAGATCGGCGCCCGCGTCGTCGCCAAGCTGTCCGACATGTCGGCGCACTGGCGCGATCACGAGCCGCGCTACGAAGGCTTCGACGTGCCCTACAGCACCGGCTCGGTCGGCGTGATCCAGGGCGGCGTCGCCGACAACATCGTGCCCGAGGACTGCCGCTTCAACTACGAGTTCCGGGCCCTGCCGGGAACCGATGTCAACGTCATGCAGAGCGAGGTGCTGGCCTTCGCCGAGTCGCTCGAGCCGGCCATGCGCGCCGTCGCGCCCGAGGCCGGCATCCGTTTCGAGCCGCTGTTCGAGATGCCGGCGTTCCTGGCCCGTGCCGACGACGTCGCCGTGCTGCTCGCGGGTCGCCTCGCCGAGGCCGACGCGACGACGCTGGTCGCCTTCGGTACCGAGGCCGGCCTGTTCCAGAAAGCCGGCATCCCGACCGTGGTCTGCGGCCCCGGCCACATCGCCCAGGCGCACCAGGCCGACGAGTACGTGACGCTGGACCAGCTCGCCGCCGCCGAGCGCTTTCTGCTGGCATTGACGACCGTCGGTCTCGATGCCTTGACCGACCGCCGTTCGTAGCACGCCGATCGCGCCACACTGTGCGCATGAACACCATCTCGACGTTTTCGCGGTTGCGTGCATCGGTCGTCGCGGCGGCCTTCATGGGCCTCGCGTTCGCGGCTTCGGCGCAGCCCGCCGCCGGCGGCGCCGACGCGCCCGCCACCTCGGCGGCGCAGGCTTGCGAGCGGGAAGCGCGGCAGGCGCTGGCCGGGCGGGTTGCCGGCGCCGTCAAGCTGACCTTCAACACGGCACCCGAGGTGCGGCCCTACATCTCCAACGAGAACCAGACCGTGCTGCGCGGCGTGGCCCGCTGGCAGCGGGGCACGGAGGTCCGCAGCATCCAGTACAGCTGCACCGTCGACCTCGCCAGCTTCAAGGTCGGCCTCGTCATCCGCGACGCCACTCCGGCGCCTGCCGAGACGCCGGCGCGTGCCCCCGCAGAACCCGACCTGAGCGCCCTGTCACCGGCGGCCTGCGAGTCGCGCGCCGCCGCGGCACTCAAGAAGCGCTGGCCGCGGGTGTCCGAGATCGCCTTCGACCCCGCGACCCGCAGCTTCGGGCAGCCGAGCGCCGGCATCGCCATCTTCCGTGGCAATGGTCGCGCCGTGCCGACGCCCGGCGCGCCGCACACCTTCTTCGCCTTCGAGTGCGAGATCGATCCACGCGACGGCTGGGTCCTGCGCAGCAGCCTCAAGCCCTGACGCGACGCCGCCGCCCAGGCGACGCGGCCGCGCCTCGGCCAGCCCGCCGGCTCCCGGTCGGCAAGACCAGCCCTTCATGCAGGGCGACCCGCTCGAGCGCCGATTCGAACAGCGCGCGGGCCGTTCCGGCCACCCGTTGCAGATACCCGTGCAGCTCGGCGTCAGTGGGCCCGAGCTGTTGGCATTCGGCGCTGTAGAGCTCGAAGTTCGAGAGCCGGATCACGATCTCGGCGATGTGTGTCGGGCATTCGCAGGCGATCGTCGTCGAGAGGCCGGCGAAGCCGGCCAGCGTCGCGTCGTCGTAGCGCCGCGGTTGCGGCTGGCCCGGCTCGGTGTCGCCGCGGCGGTCGCCCGCGTGCCTGGTGGCGCCGGCCAGCACGCTCGCGTGGGTGGCGGCGGCCTGCTTCAGGGCATCGACGGGCAGGGTGGCGAGCGACCCGATCGCGTGGCCGAGGTCGGTCAGCTGCTTGAGGAGGGCCAGGCGTTGCACGTCGGCCGCTGAATACTGCCGATGGCCGGCGGCGGTGCGCTGAGGGTCGGTGACGCCGTATCGGCTTTCCCAGATCCGCAAGGTGGCCACCGGCATGCGAAGCATGCGAGCGACGGCGGCGCTGCGAAAGCGAGCCCCCGGGTCGGCACGTTCGGAATCCGTTTCACGCTCGACTGTCACGCCCGACTCCCATTGTTGAATCGATTTTGAATTGAATTATCCGATCGTGGAGGAGAGCGAATGCGGCAACCCGACGCAGCTGAACCCTCGAAGCCCTAACGTCGAGATCCACAGGAGCATCCATGACCCATCCGAGACGCGTTTTCCTAATTTCCGCAGCGGCCTGCGGCGCCGCCGTCAGCTTCGGCGCCCGAGCACAGACCATGGTCGACGAGAAAGACCCGCAGGCGCTCGCGCTCGGCTATGTTGCCGACACGACCCGGGCGGACGCGAAGAAGTTTCCGAAGCACGCGAGCAGTCAGTTCTGCGGCAACTGCGCGCTGTACCAGGGCAAGGCCGGCGACGCCTCCGGACCCTGCCCGCTGTTCGCCGGCAAGAACGTCGCGGCCAAGGGCTGGTGCAGCGCCTGGGCGAAGAAGGGGTGATCGCGACCGGGCTGGCGGGCGCGACCGAGCCGCGTCCTGATCTTTCACGTCGCGCATTGCTCGGCGCCGGCATGGCAGCGTCGCTGCTGGGCCTGGCGGCCTGCAGCACGCCGTTGCCGCTCGGCGCACCACCGGAGCGAAACGAGACCGATGCGGAGCGGCTGCTGCGGGCGAGCGCCGTGGCGCACGGCCTCACGGCGTACCGCGGCCTCAACGACATCAACGTCCGCTACGAGGGCGAGTGGCGGCCGCTGGTCGACCGCATCCAGCCCGTCGTCGTCGACAAGGGCTTTCGCGGCCGCTCCGAGGAGCGCCTGCTGCCGCGTGAACGCGTCGTCGCCCAGGCTTACACCGGCGCCGCCGGGCACAAGCAGGTCGCCTGGCAACACGCGAATGGCACCGGTGCCAAGGCAGCGACGGGTCCGGGTGACATCAAGGTCTGGCTGAACGACGTGCCGAGTACGGACGCCGGCATCCTCGCCGCATCGGCGCTGGTGGCCGAGGGCTACGGCATGTTCCTGCTCGGCCCGCTGTGGCTCGTCGACCGTGGCCACGCGATGCGGCGCGGCGGCACCGAAACGGTCGACGGCCGGCGATGCGACGTCGTCGAGGCGTGGCTTCGGCCGGGCCTCGGCCTGGCTGCGCTCGACCGCGTCGCCGTGTGCATCGACGCCGAGACCGGCCTGACGCGGCGCCTGCGCTTCACGCTCGAGGGCTCGGTCGATACGCAAGGCGCGGTGGCCGAGGTCGACACCTTCGAGCACCGGTCGATCGCCGGCGTCACGTGGCCGATGCGCTCTTACGAACGCGTGGTGCACCCGATCCGGCTGCCCGCCCACGACTGGCGCATCACGGGGCTCGACGTCGATCGCGGTTACGACCGTGCCGCGATCGACGGTCCCGCGTTCACCGGGCTCGCTGCAGCGCCAGCGCGGTCGATCTAGAGGCCGGGCTTCGCGGTGCCGGGCGGACCGGCGCAGCTCGGGCCGACGCCGGCTTCGGACTGGTTAAAGTGCTGTGACGTGTTCGTGAGCCGCGGTAGCGTCGGCTTGCGCGACTCACCCCATTTCGCAACCGGAGCTTCCATGCCGAAGATCTCGCACCCGACCCGATCCGCGGCCCTCGCCCTGCTGCTCATGGCCGCCTTCTCGGCCCAGGCGCAGATGAAGGTCGGCGTGATCGCCTCGTCGACCGGGCCGACGGCGGTCGTCGGCATTCCGCAGAAGAACACCGCGGCGCTGCTGCCGAAGAAGATCGGTGGCATCGACGTCGAGTACCTCGTCGTCGACGACGCCTCCGACGTGACGCAGTCGGTGGCTGCCGTCAAGCGCCTCATCTCGGAGCAGAACGTCGACGCCATCATCGGGCCGCCGGGCTCCCCGAACGCGATGGCGACGCTTCAGTTCGTGGCCGAGGCGAAGGTTCCGATGCTGGCGCCGGTGGGCGCCATCTCCGTGGTTCTGCCGATGGACGAGCAGAAGCGCTGGGTCTTCAAGACGACGCAGAACGACGGCCTGATCGCCGAGGCGCTGGTCGGCCACATGGCCAGGAAGGGCGTCAAGACGATCGGCCTGATCGCGCTGGGCGATGCCTACGGCGAAGGCTGGGTCAAGGCCCTCGCGCCGCTGGCCGAGAAGGCCGGCATGAAGGTGACGATCACCGAGCGCTTCCAGCGCACCGACCAGAGCGTGCTCGGCCAGGTGACCAAGATCATTGCCGCCAATCCCGATGTCGTGCTCGTCGGTGCCGCCGGTGGCTCGACGGTGCTGCCGCACGTCACGCTCGTCGAGCGGGGCTACAAGGGCCAGATCTACCAGACGCACGGCGCCGCGGTGCCAGATTTCGTCCGACTCGGCGGCAAGTCCGTCGAAGGCGCGATCATGGCGGCGGGCTCGATGGTGCTCGACGACAAGACGCAGATTCCCGACAGCAATCCTTCGAAGAAGGTCGCCGCCGAATACATCGCGGCCTACGAAAAGATGTATGCACCGGCGAAGGCCGCGACCTTCGGCGCCAACGTGTACGACGCCGGCCTGCTGCTGCAGCGGGCCGTGCCGATCGCGGCCACCAAGGGCAAGCCGGGCACGCCCGAGTTCCGCTCGGCGCTGCGCGACGCACTCGAGCAGACGAAGGATCTCGTCGGCACGCAGGGCGTGTTCAACATGACCGCCGCAGACCACTCGGGCTTCGACAAGCGCGGCCGCGAGCTCATGCAGCTGAAAGACGGAAAGTGGCAACTGCTCGCCGAGTGAACGTGAACCCGCGCGCACGCCCACCACGATGAACATCGTCTGCATCGGCGGCGGCCCCGCAGGGCTCTATTTCGCGCTGCTCATGAAGCAGCAGGACCCGGCGCATCGCGTTCGCGTCGTCGAGCGCAACAAGCCCTACGACACCTTCGGCTGGGGCGTCGTCTTCTCCGACCAGACGCTCGGCAACCTGCAGGCGGCCGACGCCAAGAGCGCGGCCGAGATCCTGGGCGCCTTCAATCACTGGGACGACATCGAGGTCAACATCCGCGGCGCCCGGATCACGTCGGGCGGTCACGGCTTTTGCGGCATCGGCCGCAAGCGCCTGCTCAACATCCTGCAGGCGCGCTGCGAGGAAGTCGGCGTCGAGCTGGTCTTCGAGACCGACGTGCCCGGCGCCGAGGCCTACCCCGACGCCGACCTGATCATCGCCGCCGACGGCCTCAACAGCCGCATCCGCACCGAATACGCCGCCACCTACCGGCCCGACATCGACCTGCGCCTTTGCCGCTTCGTCTGGCTCGGCACCACCCAGCTGTTCGATGCGTTCACGTTCGCCTTCGAGGAGACCGAGCACGGCTGGTTCCAGGCCCACGCCTACCGCTTCGACGAGACCCACTCGACCTTCATCGTCGAGACGCCCGAGGCGGTGTGGAAGCGGGCCGGCCTCGACACCATGGACAAGGAAAGCGCGATCGCCTTCTGCGAGAAGCTGTTCGCATCGTCGCTCGACGGCCACCCGCTGATCTCGAACGCGGCGCACATGCGCGGCTCGTCGCAGTGGATCCGCTTTCCGCGCGTGGTCTGCGAGCGCTGGGTCCACTGGCTCGAACGCGGCGCCAGCGGGCGCGGTCCGGTGCCGGTGGTGTTGATGGGCGATGCCGCCCACACCGCGCACTTCTCGATCGGCTCGGGTACCAAGCTCGCGCTCGAGGATTCGATCGAGCTGGCGAGTTCGATCGCCCAGCATCCGGGCGACCTCGCCGCCGCGCTGGCGCATTACGAAGCGTTGCGCAGCGTCGAGGTGCTTCGCATCCAGAACGCGGCCCGCAACTCGACGGAGTGGTTCGAGCACGTCGACCGCTACGTGAATCTGCCGCCCGAGCAGTTCGCCTACTCGCTGCTGACGCGCAGCCAGCGCATCAGCCACGAGAACCTGCGCCTGCGCGACAAGGGCTACGTCGAGGGCTATGAAGACTGGATCGCCGATGCGTCGGGCGCGCCACGGCAGGCGCCGCACGCACCGGTGCCGCCGATGCTGACGCCGTTCACGCTGCGCGGCGTGACCGTGAAGAACCGCATCGTCGTCTCGCCGATGGCGCAGTATTCGGCCGTCGAAGGCGTCGTCGGCGACTACCACCTCGTGCACCTCGGCGCCCGCGCCATGGGCGGTGCCGGCCTCGTCTTCGCCGAGATGACCTGCCCTTCGCCGGCGGCGCGCATCACGCCGGGCTGCCCCGGCCTGTGGAACGGCAAGCAGCGCGACGCCTGGAAGCGCATCGTCGATTTCGTGCACGCCAACAGCGAGGCGAAGATCGCGATCCAGCTCGGCCACTCCGGCGCCAAGGGATCGACTCGGCTGGCCTGGGAAGGCATCGACCAGCCGCTCGAGCAAGGCAACTGGGATCTGGTCTCGGCCTCGCCGCAACAGTATCTCGACGGCGTCAGCGACTGGTCGCGGGCCATGACGCATGCGGAGATGGACACGGTCAGGGCCGACTTCGTCCGCTCCGCCCGTTACGCCGCCGAAGCCGGTTTCGACTGGCTCGAGCTGCACTGCGCCCACGGCTACCTG
>JBDTCA010000471.1:0-3639 GCA_039923815.1 Caldimonas sp.
CACGTCCTCGGCTGGCCCGAGTTCGATGCGCTGGCGCTGCGCGACGTCGAGACCGACAAGCTGCTCGCCTTCTACGACCGCTACGGCTTCGGCTCGATGCGCCGCGACGTCGAGACCGCGCTCGGCAGGAGCGGCGAGGCGCCGGCGAAGGGCGACGATGGCGGCGACATCGACGTGCCCGACGCAGTGCCGTCGGAGGCCATCGTCAAGAACTACGAGACGGTGACGACGGCGAGCGCGCTCGACGACTGGGTCGCGAGCGTCACGGCGTGCGAGCTGGCCGGGCTCGCCGTCGAGACCGATTCGCTCGAGCCGATGCGCGCCCGCGTGGTCGGCATCGCCCTCGCCGTGGCGCCCGGCGAGGCCTGCTACCTCCCGGTCGGCCATGACTACGCCGGCGCGCCCGACCAGCTCGCCCTGGCCGACGTGCTCGAAAGGTTGCGGCCGTGGCTGGAGAACGGCGCCTTCGGCAAGGTCGGCCAGAACACGAAGTACGACACCCACGTGTTCGCCAATGCCGGCGTCGAAGTGCGCGGCTATCGCCACGACACGCTGCTCGAGAGCTATGTGCTCGAGGCCCACAAGCCGCACGGCCTCGAGAGCCTGGCCTTTCGCCACCTCGGCCGCACCGGCCTGAGCTACGAGGAGATCTGCGGCAAGGGCGTCGGCCAGATCCCGTTCGCGCAGGTCGGCATCGAGCGCGCCGCCGAATACGCCTGCGAGCGCTGCGAGACGGCGCTCCATGTGCACGAGGCGCTGGCGGTGAAGCTGGCTGCGGAGCCGGGCCCGGCCGATGTCTACACGCGCATCGAGATGCCGACGAGCGTCATCCTCGGCCGCGTCGAGCACGTCGGCGTGCTGATCGACTCGGCGCTGCTGGCAGCGCAGAGCCAGGAGCTGGCGGCGCGCATCGTCACCCTCGAGCAGGAGGCGTATGAGATCGCCGGCCAACCGTTCAACCTCGGCAGCCCGAAGCAGATCGGCGAGATCCTGTTCGTCAAGCTGGGCCTGCCGGTGGGCCGGAAGACAGCGAGCGGCGCGCCGTCGACCGACGAAGACGTGTTGCAGGAGCTCTCGGCCGACTACCCGCTGCCGGCCAAGCTGCTCGAGCATCGCAGCCTGTCGAAGCTGAAGGGCACCTACACCGACAAGCTGCCCTTGATGGTGAACCCGGCGACCGGCCGCGTTCACACGAACTACGCGCAGGCGGTGGCGGTGACGGGCCGGCTCTCGAGCAACGATCCCAACCTGCAGAACATTCCCATTCGCACGGCGGAAGGCCGGCGCATCCGCGAGGCCTTCATCGCGCCCGAAGGTGCCTTCATCCTCTCGGCCGACTACTCGCAGATCGAGTTGCGAATCATGGCCCACATCTCGGCCGACGCCGGCCTGCTCGCTGCCTTCGCCGGCGGCATCGACGTCCACCGCGCCACCGCCGCCGAGGTCTTCGGGCTGGCCCTCGACGAGGTCTCGAGCGAGCAGCGGCGCTACGCCAAGGTCATCAACTTCGGCCTCATCTACGGCATGAGCGCGTTCGGCCTGGCCGCCAACCTCGGCATCGAGCGCAGCGCCGCGACCGCCTACATCGAGCGCTATTTCGCGCGCTATCCCGGCGTCAAGCGATACATGGACGAGACGCGGGCGTCGGCGCAGGAGAAGGGCTACGTCGAGACGCTGTTCGGCCGCCGCGTCCACCTGCCCGAGATCAGGAAGCCCGGGCCGCGCCGCGCCGCCGCCGAGCGCCAGGCCATCAACGCGCCGATGCAGGGCACCGCCGCTGACCTCATCAAGCTGGCCATGATCGCGGTGCAGGCTCGCCTCGACGCCGAGCATCGGGCGACGCGGATGATCATGCAGGTCCACGACGAGCTCGTCTTCGAGGTGCCCGAGGCGGAGCTGCCATGGGCGAAGGAAAACGTGCCTCTGATCATGGCCGGGGTGGCGACGCTCGCCGTGCCGCTGGTCGCCGATGTCGGCGTCGGCGCCAACTGGGATCAGGCGCACTGACAACAAGTGTCCCTAGGCGCGGCGCCGTTCATCCGGGGCATGACTAGGGAAAGACACGGTGGCATCGGGCCGTGGCGGCCCCTATGGTCCGCGAGCATGATGGCGCCCCCCCTGCTCGAGGTCGAGAACGTCACCGTCCGCTTCGGCGGCATCGTGGCGCTTGATCGCATCTCGTTCTCGGTGGCGCCCGGCCACATCGTCGGCTTCATCGGCCCGAACGGTGCCGGCAAGACGACGATGTTCAACTGCCTGTCGCGTCTCTATGCGTTCAGCGAAGGCCGCATCGTGTTCGAGGGCCGCTCGTTGCTGGAGACGCCGCCGCACGGCATCGCCGCCCTCGGCATCGGCAGGACCTTCCAGAACCTGGCGCTCTTTCGGACCATGAGCGTGCGCCAGAACATCATGCTCGGCGGCCATGCCCGCACGTCGACGGGCTTTCTCGCCAACGCGCTGCGACTGCCCGCCGTGCGCCGCGATGAAGACAAGCTTGCTGCTTCGGCGACACGACTGCTCGAGCTGCTCGATTTGCAGGCGGTGGCCGACGTGCCGGTGGCCGACCTGCCGTTCGGGACCCAGAAGCGCGTCGAGCTCGGCCGGGCGCTGGCCAGCGAGCCGAAGCTGCTGCTCCTCGACGAGCCGGCCGGCGGCCTCAACCACGAAGAGGTCGAGACGTTGATGGAGCTGCTGCGCCGCGTTCGCGCCGAGCTGTCGCTGACGATGCTGCTGGTCGAGCACCACATGAACATGGTGATGCGCGTGTCCGATCGCGTGGTGGCGCTCGACTTCGGCAGGAAGATCGCCGACGGCACGCCCGCCGAGGTCCAGGCCGACGACGAAGTCATCCGCGCCTACCTGGGCATGCCGGCGACGGCGGAGCCGGTGATCGCATGAGCGTGGGCGCCACCGCCGCGGCCCTGCTCGACGTGCGCGGCCTCGGCGCCGCCTACGGGTCGACGCCGGTGCTGCATGGCATCGACTTCTCGGTCGCTGCCGGCGGCATCACCACGATCCTCGGCGCCAACGGTGCCGGCAAGACAACGCTGCTCCGCGCCGTCTGCAACATGGTCAGGACGAGCGGCGAGGTGCGGCTGGCCGGTGAGCGCATCGACGGCCGCGCCACCGAGACCATCGTTCGTCAGGGCGTCGCCCACGTGCCCGACGGCCGCGGCACCTTCCTGGCGCTGAGCGTCGAGGAGAACCTGCGGCTGGGGGCGCACACGCGGCGCGACCGGGCCGCGGTCGGCGCCGACTGCGAGCGCATGTACACCCACTTCCCACGCCTGAAGGAGCGCCACCGGCAGCAGGCCGGCACGCTCTCGGGCGGCGAGCAGCAGATGCTGGCCGTCTCGCGCGCACTCATGCTGAGGCCGCGCCTGCTGCTGCTCGACGAGCCTTCGTTCGGGCTGGCGCCGCTGATCGTCGCCCACCTGTTCGAGATCCTCAAGGCGATCAACGAGAGCGAAGGCATCGGCATGCTGCTGGTCGAGCAGAACGCGGCGATGGCGCTGGCCCTGGCCGACACCGCCTACCTGCTCGAGACCGGTCGCGTGGTGGTCTCCGGTCCCGCCGCCGACATCCGCAGCGACGAGTCCATCCGCCGTTCCTACCTAGGCTATTGATCCGCCATGGACC
>JBDTCA010000472.1:0-4570 GCA_039923815.1 Caldimonas sp.
GGGTCGCGAGCAACTCCAGCGCCCATTCGACCAGACACTCGGTGTCGGGGCGGGGCACCAGCACGTCGGGCGTGACGGCCAGAAGCAGACCGCGGAACTCCTTTTCGCCGAGCACGTAGGCGAGTGGCTCACCGCTCGCTCGACGATCTATCCAGCTCGACCAGAGACGCAGTTCCGGGTCCGACAGGTGCCGGTCGTCGCCAGTGACCAGGCCGGTTCGCGTCGTCCCGAGTACCCTCGCCAACAGCAGCTGCGCGTCCAGCGACGCGACGCCGGCAGCGCGCGCCTGCCGCAGCGCTGTGGCGACGTCGGTCACCGCTCGCCGCTCTCGAGCACGGCCAGCTGCTCGGCGGCCTGGGCCGCCTGCAGGGCGGCGATCACCTCGCCGAGGTCACCGTCGAGCACCGCTTGAAGCTTGTAGAGGGTCAGGCCGATCCGATGGTCGGTGACGCGGCCCTGCGGGAAGTTGTAGGTGCGGATCCGGTCGCTGCGGTCGCCCGTGCCGACGAGGCTCTTTCGCGTGGCGGCTTCCTTGGCGGCGCGCTCGTTGCGGTCCTTGTCGCGCAGGCGCGCGGTGAGCACGGCCAGTGCCTTGGCCTTGTTGCGATGCTGGGAGCGATCGTCCTGGCACTCGGCCACGATGCCAGTGGGCAGGTGCGTGATGCGGATGGCACTGTCCGTCTTGTTGACGTGCTGGCCGCCAGCGCCGCTGGCGCGAAAGGTGTCGATGCGAAGCTCGCTCGGATCAAGAGTGAGTTCCTCGGCTTCGTCGGCCTCGGCCAGCACGGCGACGGTGCAGGCGCTGGTGTGGATGCGCCCTTGCGTTTCCGTCACCGGCACGCGCTGGACCCGATGGCCACCCGACTCGAACTTGAGCGCGGCGTAGACGTCGCGACCCTCGATCTTCACCACCAGCTCCTTGTAACCGCCGAGGTCGCTGCCACTCTCCGACATGATCTCGGTGCGCCAGCCACTGCGCTCGGCGAAGCGCAGGTACATGCGAACGATGTCGGCCGCGAAAAGAGCCGACTCGTCACCGCCGGCGCCGGCACGCACCTCGAGGAATACGTTGCGGCCGTCGTCGGCATCGCGGGGGAGCAGGGCCGCCTGCAGCTCGTTTTCGAGCCTGACCATGTCAGCCTCGGCGGCCTGCGATTCCTCGCGCGCCATTGCCACCATGTCGTCGTCGCCGGCCGAATCGTCGAGCAGCTGGATGGCCGACGCATGATCGAGCTCGCGGCCTTCGAAGCGGCGGAACAGGTCGATCAGCATCGACGCTTCGGCATGTTCGCGACCAAGCTCGCGGTAACGCTTCATGTCGGCGCCGATGCCGGGGTCGGCGAGCAGGGCGTCGAGCTCGCCCAGGCGCAAGGCGAGGCGCTCAAGTTGCTGGCGAAGAGAGGATTTCATGGCGAGTGGCTGGCAGGAAATGGCGGAGAAGCTGGCGCCACGCAGAGCGTGGACGACGACACGAGCCGGACAGAACGGCGGATCGAGCGTCGCTAACGCTGCTTGTCGTCGCTCGCCTGCCGGCTGCTCGCGCGCAGGAACAGTCGCGACACCGTCTGCGCCAATCGCGCTCGCTCCTCGCCTGTGGCGGCGCGCAACTCGGCAAGGGTGCCGTGCAGCATCTTTTGCGTCAGGCCGCGGGAAAGCGCCTCGAGCACGGCGCCGACATCCTCCCCGCCAGCAAGCAACTTGCGGGCACGGGCGATCTCCAGGAGGCGCCAGTCGTCGGCTTGCGCATGCAGGGCCTGAATCAACGGCGTCGAGGCGCGGCGGTCGAGCCACTGCGCGAAACTCATCACGCCCGTCTCGATGATCGCCTCGGCTTGCGCTACGGCCGCCTCTCGCTTCTCGCCGGCCGTGCTGACGAGCGCCGAGAGATCGTCGACGGTGTAGAGATACACATCGGAGAGGCGCGCGACCTCAGGCTCGATGTCGCGCGGGACAGCGAGGTCGACCATGAACATGGGCCGATGCCGACGTACTTTCAGGGCTCGTTCGACCGCGCCGAGGCCGATGATCGGCAGTGAACTCGCAGTGCAGGAGACGACGATATCGAACTCGGCCAGGCGCAGGGGCAGGTCGGACAAGGGCATCGTTTCTGCACTGAATCGCGCTCCGAGTTCGTCGGCACGCGACGCACCGCGGTTGGCGATGGCAAGAAGGCTCGGCTTGCGGGCAGCGAAATGGGTCGCGGCGAGCTCGATCATCTCGCCGGCGCCGACCAGGAGGACCTTCGTCTGTCCCAGGTCCTCGAACAGCTGTGACGCCAGGCGCACGGCGGCAGCCGCCATGCTGATCGAGTGGCGTCCGATCTCGGTCGACGAGCGTACTTCCTTGGCGACCGCGAAGGAGCGCTGGAACATCTGCTGCAACGTGCTGCCGAGCGTGCCGGCGTTGTCAGCCTCGCGCACGGCGAACTTCAGCTGACCCAGGATCTGTGGCTCCCCGAGCACCATGGAATCAAGGCCGCTCGCGACCCGGAAGGCGTGCCGCGCCGCCGACGCGCCTTCGAGCAAATACGAGTGCGATCGCAGCGTCGCGCACGACACGTCGCCCAAGCCGGCCAGCCACTCGACCGCGGGCTCGACTGCGCCGTGATCGGCACCGACGTAGAGCTCGGTGCGGTTGCACGTCGAGACGATCGCGACCTCCTCGACTCGCGTCAATCGGGCGCGAAACTCTTTCAGCGTGCCCGCGAGCTGCTGCGGCTCGAACGCAAACCGGCCACGCAGATCGAGCGGCGCGGTCGTGTGGTTGAGGCCGAGGGCGAAGACGCTCATCGCGTGATTATAAAATTTGCGCTATCCCACATGGCCCGACCCCGAGCTCCGTGCAAGCAAGCACCGCCTTCTGGCACATCGTCAACTTTCTTGCGCCCGCATTCATCCTCGGGGGCATCGCCGCAGTCGCGACTCGCTGGGCTTGGCGCCATGAGTTGATCGCCGGCAAGCTGTGGCAATTCTGGCTCGCCGCCGGCCTCGCCGCCGCCTCCGTCGAGGTTGTAGGTCTGCTCGTCTTCGGCCACGACGGCAAGATGATCACCTATGCGTTCATGGTGGCCGCAAGCGCTGCCGCACTCTGGCTGGCCTGCTTTCGTTCGCGGCGACGTTGAGCGATCAGTCACCCGGCCGGGGGCGGCCCTTTCAGGCTGCGATGAGCCGTCCTCGCAGCGAGTGACCCCGAACTTCGGTGATCTCGACGTCGAGCAGCATGCCGACACGGTCGACGGGCGCCGCCAGGTTGACCACTCTGTTGCATTCGGTTCGGCCCATCAATTCGCCCCCGTCCTTGCGCGACGCGCCCTCGACGAGGATGCGTTGCACGGTCCCGACGCGGGCAGCGCTGATCGCGTTGCCGCTGGCTTCGATGCGGGCCTGCAGGCGTTGCAGACGTGCCAGCTTGGCTTCGACCGGCGTGTCGTCGGCCAGCGCGGCAGCCGGCGTGCCGGGGCGCGGGCTGAAGACGAAGCTGAAGCTGTGGTCGAAACCGACGTCGTCGACCAAAGCCATCGTGCGTTCGAAATCAACCTCGGTCTCGCCCGGAAAGCCGACGATGAAGTCGCTGGAGATGGCGATGTCGGGCCGGGCCGCACGCAGCTTGCGGACCGTGCTCCTGTATTCGAGCGACGTGTAGCCGCGCTTCATCGCCGCGAGAATTCGGTCGCTGCCGTGCTGCACCGGGAGGTGGACATGGCCGACCAGCTTCGGCAGCCGCGCGTGTGCGGCGATGAGACGCTCCGTGAACTCCTTCGGGTGACTCGTGGTGTAGCGAATGCGTTCGATGCCGGTGATGCCCGAGACGTGCTCGAGCAGTGTCGCGAAGTCGGCAATCCCGCCCGAAGCCCCAACGGCGCCGAGGTAGGCATTGACGTTCTGGCCGAGCAGCGTCACCTCTCGCACACCGCGGTCTGCCAGGTCCGAAACCTCGGCGAGGACGTCGTCGAACGGTCGAGAAACTTCTTCGCCGCGGGTGTAGGGCACGACGCAGTACGAACAGTACTTCGAGCAGCCTTCCATGATCGATACGAAAGCGGCCGGACCGTCGACACGGGCGGGCGGCAGATGATCGAACTTCTCGATTTCGGGGAAGCTGATGTCCACCTGCGGCCGAGCTTCGCTGCGGCGCTTCCTGAGCAGGTCGGGCAGGCGATGCAGGGTCTGCGGGCCGAAGACGATGTCGACGTACGGCGCACGCGCGACGATGGCCTCGCCTTCCTGGCTGGCGACGCAGCCGCCGACGCCGATGAGCGCGCCGCGCGCCTTCAGGTGCTTGACGCGGCCGAGGTCGCTGAAGACCTTTTCCTGAGCCTTCTCACGCACCGAGCAGGTGTTGAAGAGGATCAGGTCGGCCACCTCGACGTCATTGGTCGGCTCGTAGCCCTCGGCGGCACGCAGCACGTCGACCATCTTGTCCGAGTCATAGACGTTCATCTGGCAACCGAAGGTCTTGATGAAGACCTTCGGTTTCGCCATCCCCTCCGGCTCGCTCACGGCCTGAGCCAGACCTGAGCAACTGGATCGAAGGTCCACTTCTCCGATTCCTCGACGGTTTTCGGCCAGCG